>CAXTTB010000001.1:0-17737 GCA_964246905.1 uncultured Acetobacteraceae bacterium
TCCCACCAACCCCTCCTGCGCCAAACAGACCGAGAGGCAAACACACTTCAGCCCACAGCAGAAATCACATCAAAATCATAACTTAGGTCAATTGGTATCATACGCGGCCGAGTTCGTGACCTTGTGCTTCTGCTTCGGGATGTGGTGACGGCGATCCTGGTTGAGCTTGAACGGCAAGGGAGGCACCCAGCGATCATACGAGGAGCAAACCTCCTACGGCGGACCAGCCCGCTACGCCACCAACCCGATCCGTGCAACAACGCTGCCACTGTGCGGATCACCATAGCTCGGCGTATGGCCCGCAAACTCGACCGCTGCCCATGCTGCCAAAAGATCAGCCCGCAGGCTGAGTTTATGACACAGTAAGACTAACCACCCGATATCGGGCTCATAGCAGAGTCCATATCCTCTGCTGGGATGATTGCTGACGAGTTGTGCTCCCGGATGATCTTCCATCCTTCAGGGGTGCATCGCCACACGGTTGACGTGTTGGTTTGCACTCCGGTGATCTTTCCATCGCTGCCTTCAAGGCGCCCCACAAACACCAGCATCGACGCCGCCAGATCGGCGGAGGCGGTGACGAACGGTCCTGCCACCACACGGTGGCGGGCCGAGCGGAGGGAGGAGAAGACGGGTTCCCAGATCGCTCCGTATTGGGCCGCGCTTCGTGCCACCCGATGCTTCGGGTCGAAGTCGTCGTAAAGCAAAACGCCGCCGTCAGTTTGGAGGTAGTACTTGCCAAGCTTGTCGCGGAAATTGAATGGCCCATCCGCTGGCGTCCGCTCCCATCCGCTCAGGAGCCATTCCTTGTGCAAAGCGCCTGCCGACAAGGCGCCCTCTGCTGCGCAGGCGGCCCGTAGCGCTTCCTCCGTTCTCGCACTGCCACCCGTCAAGGCGAGCGTGATCGCCGTGGCCAGGAACAGGTTGGACCGGGCGCCGAGTTTCTTGTTCATGCTACGCTCGCTGGCTGGTTGATATTTGATGCGTGGCGGCTCGTGACGGCCGAGAACCCGGCATTGCGGAAAGCAGTCATGTGCTCAGACCGCGGCGAGGGCGTTGCCCGTAAAGGACGAGTTCCACGGTCTGGCTCGCGCGGATGCCTGAATTGCAAGCGCGGCACGACTGAGTCCGATGTTTTTGTCAAGCAACGCTCATAGAAGCCTATCGAGAGTGATTGGAAACTCGCGCACTCTCACGCCGGTCGCGTGACGGATCGCGTTGGCGATCGCGCCAACCGTCCCGGTGATGGCAAGCTCCCCGACGCCCTTGGTGCCGAGCGCGTTGACGTGTTCATCGACCTCTTCAATGAGAATTGCCTCGATGGACGGAACGTCTGCGTTCACAGGGATATGGTAATCGGCCAAGTTTGCATTCATCACCCGCGCCGACCGCGTGTCCATAACGGCGCGCTCGTGCAAGGCGAACGACAGTCCCCAGATCATGCCGCCGAAATACTGGCTACGAACGAGCTGCGGATTGATTATGCGTGCCGCCGCAAAAGCTCCGACAAGACGCGTGCAACGTATCTGGCAAAGATCGGGGTCAACTTTCACTTCGGCAAACACAGCGCCATGTGCGTACATGGCATAGGTGTCACTCGCTTGTTGATCGCGCGCGCCCTGTCCCGACGCTTGTACCTTATCCAGTCCCGCACGCCGCAGCACCGTCTCATACGCTTCGTGACGGTTCGGATCATGCCGATGGATCAGTCGCCCACCATATGCGATGACGCCTGCGTTGCCCGCCGCGAAAAGAGGCGACCGTTCGTCGCCAACGGCAAGCTGGATGAGTTCGGCGACAACCTTGCTGCCGGCATCAAGGACCGCCGTGCCGGCCGTCGCAGTATGGGCCGAACCGCCGGCAAGGCTGGTGCCGGGCATGGTCGAGGCTCCCATGCGGAAATCGAGGCGTTCCATATCGAGGCCAAGGCTATCGGCTGCGATCTGAGCAAGCGAAGTCCAGGCGCCCTGGCCCATGTCGTGTGCGCCGATCTCCACCATACCAAAACCGTCAGCCCGGATCTCGGCATGGGCTTCGGCTGCAAACATCATCGAGGGGTAAATGGCAGTGCCCACACCCCATCCGACAAGCAAGCCTGAGTCATCCCGCATCTGCCGTGCTTCGCGGGGCCTTCCTTGCCAGCCGAACTGCTTCGCGCCTTCGAGATAGCATTCCCTGAGTGCTTTCGAGGAGAACGGTTTGCCTGACACCGGCTCGGCCTCGGCATAGTTCCTCAATCGGAACTCCAGCGGATCGATTTTGCAAGCTTCGGCGAGTTCGTCCATCGCGCTCTCCAGCGCGGCGCTGCCCGGCGCTTCGCCGGGTGCACGCATGTACGACGGCGTGCCGGTGCTCACGCGCACCACCTCGTAGCTCGTGGCGAGCGCCGGGCTTGCGTAAAGCGACTTGCTTACGCCGCTCGCGGCCTCGAAATAGTCATCGAAAGCGCTGGTCGCAGTGCGGGTGTGATGGCTGACCGCCGCAAGATGACCTCCTGCGTCCGCTGCGAGCCGGATGCGCTGGCGCGTCTGTGGACGATGGCCCAACGGACCGAACATCTGGTCGCGGCTCATCGTCAACTTCACAGGCCGGTCGACGAGGCGGGCAGCCATGACGCCGAGTATCTGAGGGCCGGAAATGAAGGCCTTCGAACCGAAGCCCCCGCCTATGAACGGCGTTCGCAGGTGGATGTTTCCGGGATCGATGCCGAAGAGTCCGGCGATGCGGTCGATCGCCATCGTCATGGCCTGACTGGGCGTATCGATTGTCAGCATGCCGCCATTCCATTCGGCGACGATGGCATGAGGCTCCAAGGGGTTGTGGTATTGCATGGGCGTCTGAAAGGTCGCGTCGATGCTCATCGCGGCTGACGCCAACCCGGCTGCCAGGTCGCCTTTGGAGACTTCCGATGGCTCGCCTAGTCCAACCCAAGGCGTCGTGAACGCTTCGCCGGCATCGAGGCCAACCGGCGCGTGTTCCGCCTCGTAGCGCGGGGCCAGCAGCAGGGCTGCTTCCGTCGCCGCCTCCAGCGTCTGCGCGATCACAACTGCTATCGGCTGATTCGCATAACGAACCCGATCATCCTGCAGGAGGTCCAGGCAGTAGGTAAAGAAGCCTGGCTTCTCATCTGGATGCAGGGCGAGCTTTGGCGCGTTCGCTGGCGTCATCACCTCAACGACGCCTGGGTGCTGACGGGCCGCCTCGAGGTCGAGGCAAACGACACGGCCCCGCGCGATGGCGCTCACTGCAATGACTGCGTACAGCATGCCCGGAGGGTGATTGTCCGCCGCATAGATCGCAGCGCCGGTGACCTTGAGACGGCCTTCACGGCGCGTGTAGGGCTGGCCGATGTTGGCCCCGTGGCGCGCGCGTGCGGTGTTTTGATTGGCTCCACTCGCCTCATCAAGATCAAGCATGGGCCGAAACTCCCGGTGAGAACGTGGACGCTGGCAGTGCAGGCAGCCGCCCGGACGACCCTTTCGCAGCGAGGCGCACCGCCCGAACCACGAGACGGCGGGCAAGTTCGATCTTAAAAGCGTTGTCGCCGGACGGCCGAGCGCCTTGAAGGAGGGCGGCCTCGGAAAGAAATTTGTCATCTGGCGAGCGGCCCACGAGCCGCGTTTCGATATCCCTTGCCCGCCAAGGCATGTGGGCCACGCCGCCGAGCGCAATCCGCGCCTCAGCGATGCGTGCGCCCTCCAGACGAAGCGCTGCCGCAACGGACACCACAGCGAAGGCGTAGGACGTGCGGTCGCGGAGCTTGAGGTACCGGGCATGCCGGGCGAAGCCCGCAGCATCAGGTGGCAAATATAGTCCCGTGATCAACTCACCCGGAGCGATGTTCGCGTCGTGCTCGGGAAGATCACCCGGCAAGCGCAGGAAAGCATTAAGCTCCACTCTCCGCCCGCCGCCTGCGCCATGGATTTCGACCACCGCGTCGAGCGCCGCGAGCGGAACGCAGAAGTCGGACGGATGGGTGGCGATGCAATGTTCGCTCCAGCCGAACACTGCAAGCAAACGCGTTTCCCCGCCCCGTGCATAGCATCCCGAACCTGGATCGCGCTTGTTGCAGGCGCTCGCCGCGTCATAGAAATACGGGCATCGCGTACGCTGGAGGATGTTGCCTGCGACCGTCGCCGCATTGCGCAACTGTGCCGAAGCGCCTGACAGCAACGCTTCCGCCACCATCGGGAAGGCCTCTGCGAATGCAGGGTTTCGGGCAAGGTCGGCGTTCTTCACCAACGCGCCGATCCGCCAGCCACCATCCGGCAAGTGCTCGATGCGCGCGAGGCCGGGCAGCCGCGTCACATCGACCAGGCGCTTCGGCCGCATGATGCCGCCCTTCATGAGGTCGAGCAGGTTGGTGCCGCCGGCGATGTACACGGCGCCGGGCGCCCCCGCGGCGGCTACAGCCTCGTTGATGCTGCCTGCACGGATGTACTCGAAACGGTTCATGCTGCGCGTTCCGAAGAACGCATCGCCACTGCGGCGTTGAGCACCGCACGCGTGATGCCGGCGTAGGCGCCACAGCGGCACAGATTGCCGCTTAGACCCTCTCGCACCCGCTCAGGATCATCCAGGGCGTGGCAGTCGGCCGCCATCTCTGCGATGAGACCCAGCGCCGACATGATCTGCCCAGGGGTACAGAAGCCGCATTGGAACGCATCGTCATTGATGAACGCCGCTTGGAGAGGATGAAGCGCGCCGTCTTTCTCAACGCCTTCGATTGTCAGTATCTCAGAACTGTCCTGGCTGATCGCGAGCGTCAGGCAAGCATGCACGCGCCGCCCGTCGAGCAGAACCGTGCAGGCGCCGCACTGGCCGCGGTCGCAACCTTTTTTCGTGCCGGTCAAGTGCAGATGCTCGCGGAGAAAATCGAGAAGGGTGACGCGGGTATCTTCCAGTTCGACTGCGTGCGGCACACCGTTAACCGTCAGGCACAGCAACTCTCCGCCAGAGCCAACAGGTCGATCTGCATTATCACGAAGCGACAGATTTACGGCGCTATCATCCATGAAACTTCCTCCTTTCTTTTTTTATTTTGTGCGCTAAGGTGGTATATTTTATATGTCTCTCCAGCAGCTTAAACGTTTTGCATGATGTCTCTGAAGCTGCTCTTTCCCTGGTGTTCTGAGACAAGGGGCGCGTTCCATTGTCAAACGACGCCAGCATCCTCCATAAGCGGTTGTGAGGGCGTTGCGATGCCAAATGGTCAATGATGTGAACACATGGTCACGGCAAGGTCAATCGCCTATTGGGCCTTCGCTTAAACGGCTCGAGGTTTCAGTCCGGTCCGGAGCCTGCTTTGCGGGGACGTTTCCCAAAGAAGGCGTCCCGGCAGCCGGTCCATCGCTGATCGAGCGGTTTGCCTGCATGGTGATGCGCGCCAGTTCTGGACCATGCTCGACCTCTTGCCGGAGATCCTGCTGTTGGTGCGGAGCGGCACGCTGGCCAGGGCGGAACACTCCGTCAGCTTCCGCCGTGGGCGGCAGATGCACCGGAATCTCCCCCGCCGCCTGCTGCCCTTCGAGGGGGGCGGCATAAGCCAGGACAGGCCCATCGCTCGTCACTCGGCTCGGAAATCCTTGGATGAGCACTCAACGATACAGGACCGCCCCGCCTGGCGGGATGGCGTTCTATCTGAATGCTAGGCCATCATTGCAGCGATTCCACCATCGACCGGCAGGATGACGCCGTTCACGTATCTTGCCTCATCGGAGGCGAGGAACAATGCCCCGTAAGCGACGTCCATGGGCTGGCCCATCTTCCCCGTCGGGCTTTGGGCTTCGCGTTCGGCCCTCAGCCGCTCTAAGTCGCCGTAATGATCCAAGAGTTGCCCACGCACCATCGGCGTGTCGATCAGCCCGGGCAGGATCGCGTTCGCGCGAACGCCTTGGCGGGCATATTGCACGGCTATTGTCCTGGTGAGCTGGTTCAGTCCAGCCTTAGATGCGTTGTAGCTCGCCAGAGGCGCGCGGGGCACGCGGATCGAAGCCACCGTCGAAATGTTGACGATGCTTCCCCCACCCTGTTGGATCATGTGCGGAAGCACGGCCTTGCACGTTGCGAACGGCGCAGTGAGATTGGTGGCGAGGACCAGATCCCAATCGTCGTCGCGTGTTTCGGCCACCCCGCCGAGCCGGGTGATCCCCACGTTGTTGACCAAAACGTCAATGCGTCCGTAACGTGCAACGCAGCCATCAACGGCCCGGATCACCTGGCCGCGGTCCGAAACGTCGGCTTGGTGGGCTGTCGCTGTGCCGTGGTCGTCGGCGATCAGGCGCATGGTCGCTTCCGCCGCTGTCATGTCGAGGTCGACAGCGAAGACGCGCGCTCCCTCCCGCGCGAACAGGACCGAGATCGCTTGCCCGTTGCCTAGTGCCTGACCGGACGATCCAGCCCCGAAGACGATCGCAACCTTATCTGTCAGACGCTGAGGCATTGCGCACCTTGAACTCCATGCATCCGATCGTAAAAGCGAGCGCCTACCAGGAAACAGCGGCGGTCAGGCCGCCGTCGACAACGATTTCCGTTGCGGTGATGTACCGCGCCTCGTCTGATGCCAGGAACAACGCTGCGTTGGCGACGTCCCACGGCGTTCCCATGAAGCCCATCGGGCATCGCTCGTTCCGACTCCGCGTGAACGCGGCCTCGTCGGCGAACGTAGTGTCCAGGCTGGCCCTGGCCATCGGAGTATCGATCAAGCCCGGCAGGATGCAGTTGACGCGAATGCCCCTGCTGGCCTGCTCGAGCGCGATGTTCCGGCTCATCCCGATCACGGCGGCCTTGGTCGCACTGTAGGAGGCGTAAGGGACGCCCAGCCAGCGCACTGCCGCCACGGAGGCTACGTTGACGATGGAACCTCCGCCGCTCCCTAGCATGAACGGTATGGCTTCGCGGCAGGACAGGAACACGCTGCTCTGATTGACCCGGATCACGCGGCTCCAACTCTCGTCCGTCGTCGCGGCCAAGGGGGAAACCTCGGCGATCCCGACGTTGTTGATGACGATGTCAATGCGGCCGTGGAGGGAGTAGCTGTGCTGGAATAGTTGCCTGACGGCCTCGGGCTGGGTGGCGTCGCAGAGCAGCCCATGCGCTCTACCTCCGGACTCGGCAATTTGGCCGACGGTCTGCTCGGCTTCGGTCAGGCTGATGTCCGCGGCGACGACCACCGCCCCCTCCCGAGCCAAGGTGACAGCGATTGCTCGTCCGTTGCTGAGTGTGACCCCCGATGATCCAGCGCCGACCACCACAGCAACCTTGGCACGCAGCCGATCGGCCATTGTCGTCACCTCGCTCATTCAGCTCAGAAACCGCACCGTCCTTGTCATCGCCGGCGCACTGGAATGGTCAGGGCCCGCTTCGCATTCATCTGAAACGTAGGCGGTTGCCGGGTGCAGCTTCCGCGCTCGCCAGAACCAGGGAAGCGGTCGCGCGGTTCGGCTGACAACCCGGCAATGGGTGATTTGACGTTTTGGGCGGGGCCTCTTTGCTCCGCCCCGAGACGCCTCGAGGTTCTGCGCCTGCACTTACGAAGTGCCATGCCGAGATTGTGTCCGAACGCCCATGATGATCCCAACCCCTTGTCGGTCCTCGCCGCGGGCGGCCTCCCGGTTACGGCTCCGCGCCACGCGCACCCCGGCGGGCCACCACGGCCAGCGGTGATATCGATATTGATCGCGCGGCTGGACTGACCGTAACCGACCGTTCACGGTGCCGCAAGGGACGAACTTATCCGACCTTTTGCAGGCAACAGGCATCTTGTGACCCAGCGTTTACAAACGTGCCCGGCAAGGATATTTCCTGTTGACACGCTGGACGATGCGGTTAACCTGACGGTGGGAGAAAGACGAAACAACGAGGATAAGAACGTCTGCAGGCAGCTTCCATCGGTCAAATCGTAATCGCAGCAGTCGCGAGCGCCGCGCAAGGCGTAGCCAATTTTGGTGCGGGATTGATAACGACCTTTTGAGGCGGCTCCAGTCATCTTGGCTTCTGCTGCATACGTCTGACCTTGATCAGGTGCGACCGACATCGACGACCGCGGTCGTCGATTGGGATTTGCCTCTAGGGATGCCATGAACACCGTATCTGGTCCGAAGAACTCAGAACTGTCCGGTGTTGCCGGACCCGTATTGCTCCGGCTTTGGCGACCATCGCAAGAGCAGGTCGTTTTCATCGTCGCGGTCGTGCTGTTTCTGGTCTTCGCTACCGCGCTTCCAGGCTTCTTCTCCTTCGGCAACATTGTGGGACTTGCCAGGAGCGTATCGATCCTGGGAATGCTCAGTGTGGGCATGGCCATCGTCGTGATCAGCCGAGGCATAGACCTGTCGCAGATCGCCACAATGGCGATCGCGTCGGCTTGGGTCATCCAGCTGTTGAGCCAAGGGGTCCAAATCGGGGTTGCGGTCGTTGCTGGCGGTATTGCAGCCGCCCTGTTCGGGTCCATCAACGGTGCCCTGGTGGCCTTCGTCGAGATCCCGCCCCTCTTCGTGACGCTCGCCTCCGGGACCTTGCTGTTCGGCTTGGGCCAGGCGATCGTGCTACGCGACATGCTGGTGTCGGTGCCGGGCGACCAGAGTGCGCTGCTCACCATCGGTCAGGGAAAGCTGTTCGGGATCCCGTTCGCGGTCCTCATTTTTCTCGGGCTTGCCGGCTTGGTCCACATAGTCCTGTCACGGACGTCATATGGCCGCTTCGTTTACGCTCATGGCGACAACCTTGAGGCGTCCCGTATTCTCGGCATCAACGTGCGACTGCTCACGGCGTTCGAATACATGAGTTCCGCCCTGATCGCCTACCTGGCCGGCCTCCTTGCCAGCGCCACTGTGGGCAACATGGACACGCAGATCTTCTACTCGTCTAAAATCTTCGACGTGATCTTGGTCGTCGTCCTTGGCGGGATCAGCTTGATCGGCGCACGAGGGAGCATTTGGAGCGTCATTGTCGGGACGGCGCTCATCGGCATCCTGCTCAACGGGATGACCCTGATGAACGTGGATTCCGACGTCCAGAGCGTCGTCAAGGGGCTTGTCCTCGCGTTCGCGCTCCTAGTGGACAACGTCCTGCATCCCCGCGACGAGGAGACGGCGCGTCAGGGCGATCTGTAAAGACGGCACGCAGGCCGTGGGCCATCGGCCAATTCTGGAAGACGCCTCATGCGAGCGTTGGCTGGACGCCGCGACTCGGCGCCGGAAACCGGCATCTTCCGAACCTATCGGAACAGAGAACATCCCTGGAGGCGGAAACCATGAGAACCAGACTGCGGAAGATTTCAGCCGGCGCCTTGCTCTCCCTGTCGCTCGCCTGCTCGGGCCCGCTTCCGGGCGCTGCCCAGGAAGCACCCCTCAAAGGGGCGGGCAGCTCGATGGAACAGCACCTGCGCACCCAGGCCGCGCTCCAGGGCAAGAGGGTCGCCTGGATACCCCTGTCCATGGCCATTCCTTTGACCTTGGAATGGACGCGCATCATGCGGGAGGAGCTGGAACCCCTGGGCGTCAAGATGACCGTCCACGACACGAATTGGAGCACCTCGTCTCAGACGCAGGTCTTCTCCTCGCTCATCGCCGAAAGGCCGGACCTGATCGTGGTCCAGAACCTGACCGTCGGCACGCTGGCCCGGCAGATTGAACAGGCTGAGAAGGCCGGCATTCCCGTCATGCAGGTCCAGATGCAGGCGAACACCAAGTCGGACGTGTTCGTGGGTGGTGATTGGTACGCGTATGGGGTCAAGATGGCGGACGCCGTAGGACAGGCGTGCACGGCTCCCGGCAAGAGCGGGAAGATCGCCATCGTCGAGGGTGAGCCGTCGGCGGACGCCGTGATCGGGCAATTGCGTGGCATCACGGATACCCTCAAGGCGAAGTATGCTTCGATCAAGGTGGTTTCGGATCAGGCCGCCAACTGGGACTCCAACAAGGCGTTCGACATCACGTCCGCCGTTCTTCAGCAAAACCCCGACCTGTGCGGCATCGTCGGGATGTGGGGCATCATGATGATCGGATCGGCGCAAGCCGTGAAGCAGGCCGGGCTTGCCGGGAAGGTTTTCCTCACGACGAGCAGCGAAGCGTCGCGCCCTGAGTGCGACCTCGTCGAGGGCAGCCTTTTCAACGAGCTCTATACTTACAACGCGACCAGGAACGGCTACGCGATGTCCGACATGGTTCGCTTCATGCTCCAATACTACGACAAAGGAAAGAACAAGCCGGGTTCGTTCAACGTCGCCCTCTATACGCCGATCACGGTCATCCGGAAGGACGAGAACTATAACCGAAGCATGTGCTTCGACCCCCCGGCCTCCAAGTAGCTGATCCTGGCCCGAGAGAGAAACACCGCAATGTCGGTCACCATCGGTTTCGCAAGGCGCGCCCGGGCCAGCGAACTCTACACGGCCTTGCGGTATCGCTGGTCCGCCCAGCAGTTCGTCGCTGAATTGCTGGCCAAGAAGTGGATGGAGCCGGCCATCCCCTTCGTGGCGATGCTGGCCACAATTGCGATCTGCGGCTTCTTCCTCCCCAACTACTTCACCTGGAGCAACGCCACGCTGACCGCGCGGGAGTTCGCCGAATTCGGCATCGTGGCCATCGCGATGACCGTCGTGGTCATATCCGGCGGGATCGACCTCAGCGTCGGCGCCGTGTTCGCCCTCACGAACCTTTTCGCCCTGCTGCTCATCAACGGCTTCGGGCAGCCGATGGCTATCGCCGTCCCGCTCGTCCTTCTGTTGGGCGCCTGCCTCGGCGCCTTCAATGGAGCCATGGTCGGGTTCGTCAAGACGCGCGCGTTCCTCACGACGCTGGTCACCTTCCTGATCTTGCGCGCCGTCCTCAACATCCTGGTGAGGAGGTATTCCAGCCTTGTCGATTCAAGCACGAGCAATAGCGCCGCGTGGGATTACATCGGCAGCGGTTCCCTGCTCGGCGTGCCTTTCAACGTGTTCGTCCTCATCGCTGTCGCGCTGCTCGGCCACTTGATCCTGAGCCGCTCCCGGCCGGGATGGCACCTTTACGCCATAGGGGGCGGCCGGCGAGCCGCCCGCAACGCCGGCATCCCCGTCGAGCGCATGCTGTTCGCGGCCTATGTGGTGAGTGGGCTCTTGTCCGCGGGCGCTGGCGTGCTGTTCGCCGCGAGGCTCAACAACGCGAGCACCGACACTGGGGCCGGCATGGAAATCCAGGTCCTCACCGCGGTTGTGCTTGGCGGGGTGAGCTTGGGCGGCGGCAAGGGGTCGGTCGGACGTGCCCTGATCGGCTCGACCATCGTGCTCGTCCTGATCAACAGCCTCGTGCGGCTTGGCTTGGGCGGCGGCTATGCGTCGATTGCGGTCGGCGCCATCCTGCTGCTCGCCGTCGGCATCGACGTGAAATGGCTAAAGAACAAATCGAAGGCGATTGCCAAGATCTACGTGGTCCCGACCTATCTGCGGCTGCCGGACGCCCCGGATACGCGGGCGGGCTCCGGCACGCCCTACGAGGAGAACTGCCGCCTCAGCGACGCGACGCCGATCGGGCTGGGCGAGGTCGATGGCCCGGAGGACATCATCGTGGATCGGCAGGGCCGCCTTTACGGGGCGGTCCGGGAAGGGTGGATCGTGAGGTTCGATCCCGGACAGACAACCAATCCTGAGATCTTCGCGGTCACGGGCGGGCGGCCCCTCGGCATGGCATTCGACAAGGACGACAACCTCATCGTGTGCGTGGCCGGCATGGGCCTTTACGGCGCCCGGCCGAACGGCGAGGTGTTTCGGCTCACCGACGAGACCAACCGCACGCCGTGGAAGCTGAAGGACGACTCGCGCCTGGTCCTCGCGGACGACCTCGACATCGCTCCCGACGGCAAGATCTACTTCAGCGAGGCCACGATCCGTTACGAGGTCGAAGATTGGCCTTACGACGCCATCGAGGGCCGCGGCAACGGCCGGATGATCTGCTACGACCCCGCAACCAAGAAGACCCAGACAATCGTGCGGGACATCTCGTTTCCCAATGGAGTTTGCGTCGCGCACGACGGGCAGTCGATCTTCTTCGCCATGACGTGGCACTGCAAGCTGATGCGGTATTGGATCGCAGGACCGCAGAAAGGCAAGCTGGAGACGCTCATCGCGAACCTGCCGGGGTATCCAGACAATATCAACCGCGCATCCGACGGCACGTACTGGCTCTCGATTGTCGGCATGCGGACGCCTGTTTTCGACCTGGCGCTTCGCAAGCCGGGCTTTCGGACGCGCATGGTCAAGCGCCTGCCGCCCGACGAGTGGCTGTTTCCCAATCTGAACAACGGCTGCGTCGTTAAATTCACCGACGCGGGAGAAGTCCTGGAAAGCTTCTGGGACCTGGGCGGAGCGACCCATCCCACCATCACGTCGATGCGCGAGGACCGTGGCTACCTCTACCTCGGGGGTCTCAGCAACAACAAGATCGGTCGCATCAAGCTTGAGGGGGCCGATCCAACATGGGTCGGCCCGGAATCCTACTGGGGGAAGCAAGCAGGCCCGCCAGCCCCGTCCGCTGAGCCTGGTGTCCCGATGGCGCAGCCAAGCCGCTGAAAGGGGAATTGTCATGCTGCAGCCGGCAATCGAGTTCCTGAAAGGCGTCGTCTTTCGAAAGACGGAGGCGCATTCGATGTCCGTCATGGACGGGCCATGGCTTCCAAACGAAGCGCTCGACCGCTGCCCTCTGTGGCTCGAAGGGATCCAGGGTGCCGACGACCTCGCGATGGTAGAGGGCGTCGGGCTTTGCGTGTCCGACGGGAACCAGGTGCTGACCCACCCTGGGCCGTGCGCGGGAGACGGCGCGACGTTGGCGGAGTTCGATGCGCCGATCTCGGGCCTTGCCGCCTATGACGGGGGAGGCTTGATTGTCTGCCTGGCAGGCGTCGGCGTGACCTTCTACAGCGGCCACCTGGATGGAGTGAGGGTCGTGGAGGCCGGAGGCCAGCCGATCCGCTGTCCGACGGCCGCGCTGCTGGCGCCGGACGGCAAGGTCTACATCGCCGAGGGCTCCACGGCCAACCTTCCGGAACGGTGGGTCCACGACCTCATGGGCAAGCAGGAAGCCGGTCGCCTGATCCAGTTCGATCCGGCCTCGGGGTCGACGAAGGTCATCCTGGACCGTCTCGCCTATCCCCACGGCCTCGCAGCGGCCCACGACGGCAAGTCTTTACTGGTCACGGAGAGCTGGCGGCACCGGGTCCGGAGCCTGCGGCTTGATGCGGCCTCGCCCGGGCTTGCCGACGATCCGGTCAAGCGGCTGCCGGGTTACCCCGCGCGGATCACGCGCTCATCCGACGGCGGCTACTGGCTGGCCCTGTTCGCGCTGCGGACCCAACTCGTCGAGTTCATCCTGCAGGAAGATGATTTTCGCAACGAGATGATCGCGTCCGTGCAGCCGGAGTTCTGGGCCGCTCCGATGCTGTACTCACCCGATTATTACCTCGAGCCTCTACAGGGTGGCGGCCTCAAGCAGCTCGGCGTGAAGAAGCCCTGGGCGCCCCCGCGGTCGTATGGGCTTGTTGCCAAGCTCGACGGCGACTTAAACGTGACCGAGACTTGGCACAGCCGTGCCGGCCGCAAGCGGCATGGCATTGCCAAGATTTGCGAGACGCCGTTCGGAGCTTTTGCGCTGTCCAAGGGCAATGGGATCATCCTCCGCGTCGAGGGGGAGGCTCGCTCATGAGCCAAGTCAGGTTGCCTGCCGGTGGGATGGCTCAGATCCTGGCCGTCTTGAACGCGGGGAAAAGCTACGCCGGGGTGCCTGCGATCAGCCGCATCAATTTCGATCTCTACGGCGGCGAGGTGCACGCCCTCATTGGGGAGAATGGCGCCGGGAAATCGACGCTGTGCAAGGCGATCTCCGGCGCGGTCGTCTTGAGCGAGGGGCAGATCCTGATCGAGGGTCAGGAACGGAGCTTCTCGAAGCCTGCCGACGCCCTCGCCGCCGGCGTGGTCATGGTCTATCAGGAAACCAGCTTGGTCCCGACGATGACCGTGGCGCAGAACATCCAGTTGGGCCACGAGGCCTACCTGAACCGTTTGCGCGGGCTGTACATTTCTGCGCAGCAAATCCTGCGCTCGATGAACTTCACGGTGGATCCGACCGTCAACGTATCGACGCTGGGAGCCGCCCAAAAGCAGATGGTGGAGATTGCCCGCGCGGTCTACTTGAATGCCAAGATCATCATTTTCGACGAACCCACTGCGACGCTCACGCCAGAGGAGAAGATGCATTTCTTCCTCTTGATCAAGCGATTGCAGCGCAAGGGCGTGGGCATCATCTTCATCTCCCATGCCCTCGAAGAGGCGTTGGACATCGCCGACCGGATCACCGTGCTGCGGGACGGGCAACTCATCGTCACGCAGGCCGCGAAGGAGATGACGAGGGAGATCCTCGTCCGTCACATGGTGGGGCGGGACCTCTCGCGGTCCTACTACGCTGGCGCCCCTAGAGGGGCGCGGCGGAGGGCCAACAGGCGGGAGCCGGTCGTTTCGGTCGAGAACGTCACCATGGGCAAGATGGTGAAGAACATGTCGTTCTCCATCTATGCTGGCGAGGTGACTGGCATAGCTGGATTGATCGGGTCCGGCCGCACAGAGATCGCGAAAATCGTCTGCGGGGTCTTGAAACGCGACTTTCTTCACGGCGGCAAGATTTACCTGGGCAAGAAGCCCATCCGCTACCGCGTCCCGAGGCAGGGAGTTCAGGACGGGCTTGTCTACATAACGGAAGACAGGAAGCTGAATGGCTTCTTTGAAACGATGAGCATCGCCGACAACATCTATCTCGGGTCGCTGGCGACCAAATTCGGTTACCACACGTTCTTGTCCCAGCGCGAACGGGGAGGACTCGCCAAGCGTTGGATCAAAGCCCTTTCGATCAGGGCATTAAGCGGGACCAGTCATGTTAATAAGCTGTCCGGCGGCAACCAGCAAAAAGTCGTCATTGCCAAATCCTTGGTGCAGAAGCCGAAAGTAGTTTTTTTCGATGAACCAACGCGCGGTGTGGACGTCGGCTCGATTGAGGAGATACACAATTACATCAGGGATCTTGCGGCCGACGGAATTGCTGTGGTCGTGATATCGTCATACCTCCCCGAGATCCTCAGCCTATCTGATCGAATACTGGTTGCTCGTCAAGGCCGCATTGTAGAGGAATTTCGCACTGGAGACGCAAGCGAGGAAAAGATTATGTATGCGGCGGTTCATTGAGGAAAATTCCGCCGTTCGCATCGGCAGCAGCAGGACGGTTGCGATACGCTGAATAGCTGGGCCCATGGCGGCTTCCATACTGGGGCGAGCCATCGCCGACGATCCCTGACCCATGGACACTCTGAGGTTTAGCAGACGATGAGAGCAGTGTTGGCACTGAGCAGATCAGATCCGGTCGGCCGCGCGGAGATGGCCGCGTTCCGTGCCGTCGCCATCAGCCCGGAAGCGGTCGCGCGGGCCATCGCCTACGCCATCGAGCAGACGGGGGACGTGGACGTCAGCAAGATCATCGTCCGGCCGACCGCAAGCCCTCATTGACGGGGCGGCGCCGGAGAGATCTTTGCGATGGCGATGCAGCGCCGAGCCAGCCGCGTCTGGGGCCAAGCTAAGAACGGCGCTCGACCGAACTGGGAAGCACCGCCATGGTGCCCAGGACGGTGCCTGCGGCCTCCACCTCCGACCCGAAGGGAGGCGGGCACACGTTGCTCGCTGGCTCAACCGGCAGTCGCTCAGCAGAGAGGCGGGTCGATGACAGGACAGGCCTTGGCGGACAACCCTGCTGGGGGATCGCTCTATTTCGAAGACGTCGTTTTAGGGCAGATTTACACGTCCGGCACGGACCGGGTGGACGAACCGGATATCATCCGGTTTGCGAGGGAATGGGATCCGCAACCCTTTCACCTCGATCCAGTGGCGGCCACGGACTCTCTGTTTGGAACCCTGGTTGCGAGCGGACTGCAGACGCTGCTTGTGAGCTTTCGCCTGTTCAACGGCATCGCGTTGTTCCGTACGACCGCCCTGGCCGGGGCGGGGCTGGAACGCCTGCGCTAGCTGGCGCCAGTGTTGCCTAACGTCGTGCTTCAGGTAAAGGCGGAGCTTGAAAGCAAGCGTAATGTGCGACATCCCGGGCAAGGCTTGGTCACGGTGAAACTGACCACCGTGGACCAAGCCGGACGCGCGGTCCTTGCATTCAATCTGCTGATCCTGGTTGCAGGCCGAACCCGCGAAAAATCAGCCTGACTCACCCGCCTGTGGAGCAACCTACGGGTTATTGCCGCGACTGGGCGGCCGCGTTGCTGGCTCGTGTGGATTGCAAAGCACTACCATTTCGGCCTATTGCCCGAGGGTGCCTGCCAAGGAAACCGCCGTGCCGCACCTGAATGGTATGCCCGCCTCGGAGCATAACTCCATCCCATTGCCGCCTTTGTCCATGCGTCGGATCGGAGAGAGGCGAGATGCCTGACACCACCGTGCCGGCACGCGGCGTGCGCCAGGCCCGGGCGGCCAAGCCCGCCGCCGCCGCGTTTGGCTTGCCGTTCAGCAAGGACAGCCAGCGGCAGTCCAAGCGAGATGCCGTGCTGAGCGAGGCGGCGCAAGCGTTCAGGCGCCGCGGCTTCCACGCGACCTCCATGGACGACATCGCCGAAGCGCTTGGCGTGACCAAGGGCGCCTTATACCGGTATGTGAAGAGCAAGGACGAGATCCTGTTCGAGTGCTTCCGGATGGCCGAGGCGGTCGGTGACGGAGCCTTAAAGCTGGCCCATGCAACGCCCGGCAACGGCCTCCGCAAGCTCGGCACGTTCTTCACCGAGTTCATCGAGTGCTACCTGCAAAGCAACTTTGCCAACCCGGCGATGGTCGATCTCGACGTGCTTTCCCCCGCGCAGCGGCGGCTGATCGTAAAGGGACGCGACCGTATCGAGAAGGATCTCCGCCTCCTGGTCGAGCATGGGATCGCCGATGGCAGCATCAGGCCATGCGACCCCAAATTCGTGGTGCTTTATCTCATGGGCTCGGTCAATTGGATGCCGAGCTGGTACTCGCCGGACGGCAAGCTGTCGCCCGCCGACCTGGCCCGGAGCTTCGCGGACACCTTCATCGCGGGCCTTGCGGCTGCGCCCAAACGGACCCGCAAAGCATAGGAAGCCGGGCGGCGGGCTGAGCTACGACCCTGTGAACCTCGGCGTGCGCTTCTGGCTAAACGCTTGCAGGCCTTCGGCCATGTCCGAAGAGCCTGCATGGATCAAACAGGCCAACTGCTCGGCCCGCAACGCCACGTCGGCCGGCTGTTCGAGGCCGTCGTGCAGCAGCGCTTTCATGCGGGCGAGGCCGAGCGGGCTTTTCTCGGCCAGCGACCGGGCCAGCGCCGCCGCCGCCGCGTCCAGGCGCCTGTCCTCGACGACTTCGACGACCAGTCCCCACTCCATCATGGTCGCCGCCGACACCGTATCGGCTGTGAGCATCAGGTACTTGGCCCGGTTCAACCCGATCCGGCGCGGCAGGCGCACGGACCCGCCGCCGCCGGGCAGCAAGCCGTAACGGGCGTGGCCGTCGCCGAACCTTGCGGTCTCGGCCGCCACGACGATGTCGCAGCACAGCACGAACTCGAGGCCGCCTGCGACGGCGAAGCCGTTCACCGCGGCGACCGTCGGGAGCGGGAAAGCCTCGATGCGCGCCAGCAAGGCGGTGATCGTGCCGAAATAAGCGGACGTCGCGCGGGCCGGGTGCTCGCCCGTGGATAGGGCCTGGACCTCG
>CAXTTB010000001.1:17747-30225 GCA_964246905.1 uncultured Acetobacteraceae bacterium
ACGCCGTCCATCAGGGCGACATAGTCCTGGCCGTAGACCGCGATGGTCTGGTTCATCCGGTACTCGTCGTGGAAGAAGCCCTCGAACTCCGGAGATCCGGCGCGGCCAGAATGGTACAGCCCGACGACGTCGCCGCCGGCGCAGAAGGCCGGGCCTGCCCCGGTGAACACCAGGCTGCGGAGTTCAGGCGACGCCTCGATCCTGTCGAGCGCGTCGCCGAGGTCCCGGATCAAGCCAGGACTCAAGCTGTTGCGGGCTTCCGGGCGGGACAGGACGACCCGGACCGTCGCGCCGCACAGCTCCAACCGGAGCGTCTCGAACGCCTCGATGCGCGTGGCTCCGTCCGGAGCCGGCATGGCCGCCACCTCAAATCACCCCGTCACGACCCTTCCAGAACTGCGCCCTGATCTCACGCTTGAGCACCTTGCCGGTCGCGCTCCGAGGCAAAGACTGCCAAACCTCAATCGTCTTCGGCGCCTTGACGCCGCCGATGCGCTCCTTGCAGTCGCGGATCAGCGCCGCCACGTCGAGCGCCGCGCCGTCCTTGAGCTCGACGACGGCGGTGACGGCTTCGCCCCATTTCTCGTCGGGGATGCCGACCACCGCGCAATCCTGGATGGCGGGATGCGCCCAGATCACCTGCTCGACCTCGCTCGGGTAAACGTTGAAACCGCCGGTGATGATCATGTCCTTCTTGCGGTCGACGACGTAGAGGAACCCATCCACATCCTTGAAGCCAATGTCCCCGGTGTGGTGCCAGCCGCCGCGCGACACCTCGGCGGTGGCCTCGGGGTTGCGCCAATACCCCTTCATCACCGCGGAGCCGCGGACCACGATCTCCCCGTGCGCGCCGGGCGGCTGCAGCCGGTCCTCGTCGTCCATGATGCCAACCTTCAGCAGCGGGCCTTCCCGCCCGGTGCTGGCCAGCCGCCCGCGAAGCCGGAGGTCGGCAAGAGCCTCCACATGGTCGCGCGGGTCCAGGAAACCGAGCACGACGGGCGCTTCGGTTTGACCGTAATGCTGCGCCATCACCGGGCCGAAGACTTCAATCGCTTCCTTCAGCTTCTCGACCGACATTGGAGCGCCCCCATAGATCATGTAGCGCAGCGACGAATAATCGAAGTCGTGGACCCTCGGGTGCGCCAGCAGCATGTAGACCAGGGTCGGCGGCAGGAACAGCGTCGTCACCTTGTGCGTCTCGATCGCTTGGAGGATCGCGAGCGGATCGGGCTTCGCGTGGATGACGTAGGAGTTGCCGATGGAGATCAGCGTGGCCGCGAAGTAGCCGGCGGCGTGAGTGAGGGGTGCTGCGACCAGCGTCACCGGCGGCGTGTCGTAGCGCATCAGCATCTGGTAGTTGGCCACCATCGCTTCCCAGTTGCCGTGGGTCAGCATGACGCCCTTGGACACGGCCGTCGTGCCGCTGGTCGCGGGCAAGGAGGCGATGTCGTCAGATTCCTTCGCGAAATAGCAGGCGCGGGCCGGATGACCCGCAAGCCAGGCTTCGAGCGAGGGCGCGAACTCGGTCCCGCGGTCCAGGCACACGCCCGCCTTCACGCCGCTGTTCCGCTGCAGGATGGGGCGGACCTCCTCGGCCTGGGCGCTGTGGAACAGCACGAACTCGGCGCCGAAGCTCTCGATGATCGCCGCGTTCTCGTGCCGGCTGTTCCGGGTGTTGATCGGCAGCCAGATCAGCCCGGCGCGCATCACCCCGAGCTGTGCCGCAAGCGTCAGGACATCGTTCTGCGCATAGGTCGCCACGACCGACTGTGCGGAGAGGCCTTCGCCAACCAGACCGCTCGCAATCCGGTGCGTCAGCGCGCGCATCTCCGAAAAGGTGAGGGTCGGGCCCGCGCCGGTGGCGAACACCCGGTCGGGATAGCGCTCGACGCCCTTGTCGAAATACTCGATGAACATCATGACGGCGCCTTCCGATGCAGACGGCTCAAACTGGCCAATGGGCCGTGCCTATTGGCCTGCCACCAGCAGGCACTCGCTTTCCGAAAGGGGGCGGAACGCTTCCGCCGCCGGCACCGTGCGGATGACTCGCTGGTAGTCCCAGGCCTCCTTCATGTCGGCTGGCGCCTTTCCCTCCACCAAGTACATGTCGTGGACCATTTGCCCGTTCCTGGTCACGCGCCCGCCGCTCGCGAATACGTCGTTGACCGGCAGCTCGCGGAGCATGGCCATCACGGCGTCCGCGTCGTCGGTCCGGGCGGCTGCAGTCGCCTTGAGGTAGTGCGACAGGCTTGAATACACCGAGACCTGCCCGTCGGACGGCATGGCGCCGGTGCGCGCGAAGAAGCGGCGTGACCACTCGGTGGTCTGCGGGGTGCGGTTCCACACGAACGCCGTGCTGACGGCGAGGCCTTTCGCCGCTTCGGACCCCAGGCCAGGCATCTGCGTGATCGCCATGAACAGGACCGCAAGACGCTTGCCGGACTCGGTCAACCCGAACTCGCCGGCCTGCTTGATCGCGTTCGTGGTGTCCTCGCCGGCGTTGGCCAGCGCGATGACGTCCGCCCCGCTGGATTGGGCTTGGAGCAGGAACGAGGCGAAGTCCTTGTTGCCGACCGGGTGGCGGACCGCGCCGACCACCGTGCCGCCCGCCGCCGTCACGAAGCGGGTCAGGTCGGCCTGCATGGCATGGCCGGTTGCATAATCGCTGGTGAGGAAGAACCACGTTTTCGCACCCGTCCTCACCAAGGCGTCAGCGACGCCTTTAGTGAGCGCGTAGGTGTCCCAGCTCCATTGCACGCCGTAGGGCGAGCAGGCGGAACCGTTCAGGGCCGCGGCAGCCGCGTTGGAGAACAGGACGACTCGTTTGGCGTTGCGGGCGACCTCCTGGACAGCCAGGCCGGCGGACGACAACGGCACATCAAGGATGACGTTGACCCCTTGTGCGTACCACTGGCGCGCGATCGAGGAGGCGATGTCCGGCTTGTCCTGGTGATCGGCCACGACAACCTCAATCGGACGCCCCAGCACGGCGCCGCCGAAATCCTCGGCCGCCATGCGGGCCGCCTCGACCGAACCTTTGCCGCTGTAATTGGCATAGGGTCCCGACATGTCGGTCAGCACGCCGACCTTGAACGGCGCCTGGGCGTCGGCGGCGCGTGGCCCAGCCATGAGCCACAGCGCCCCGAGCAGCGGCGCCAGTCGCGATCTCTGCATCGGCTCCTCCCAACTCCTTTTTCGCACGCGGGCACGGCAGGGGCTTGCGGTCCGGCCGTTAGCCATCAATCGAACAGGCTTCGTCCCCCAAGGCTCGTCCTCAGCTCGGTTTTCAAGACCTTGCCATAGTTGTTTTTTGGCAACGAGCTTTGAAAGATGTATTCCTTCGGCCGCTTGAACCGGGCCATGCTGGACAGGCAGCACCGGTCCAGTTCTTCGGCCGTCACTTGCGCGTCCGCACGAGGGACCACGAAGGCGACGACCTCCTCGCCCCAGTCCTCGTGAGGGCGCCCGACGACGGCGACCTCGGCGACCGCCTCATGCGTGAGCAGTATCTCCTCGATCTCACGCGGGTAGATGTTCGTCCCGCCGCTGATGATCAGGTCTTTGGACCGGTCCTTCAGCGTCAGGAAGCCGTCCCCGTCGAAGGTCCCCACGTCGCCGGTCCGCAGCCATCCGCCTCGAAGCGCCTGCGCGCTCGCCTCTGCCTTGCCCCAGTAGCCGAGCATGGTGACGTCGCTCCGCACCACGATCTCGCCCAGCGAACCCGGCGGCAGTTCGTGGTCCTCCTCGTCGAAGATCCGCACCTCGACGCCGGTGCGGACGGTCCCGACCGACCCGAGGCGATGCTCGTAGCGGGGATGCGCCGTGTCGCCGTGGGCGAACTTGGATAGCCCCGTCGCCGTCATCGGGGACTCGCCCTGCCCGTATCCCTGGTAGAGCCGCGGCCCGAAACAGGCAATGCACCGCTTGAGGTCGGCGACGTACATGGGCGAGCCGCCATAGTAGATCGTCTTGATGTTCTCGACCCGTGCGGCCCGGGAGGCCGGGTGGTTCGTCATCCGGGTCAGCATGGTGGGCGCCGCAAAGAACGTGGCGTTTGGATTCCGCGCGACGAGGTCGAGCATCTCCGCCACGTCGAAGCCCTGGCTTGCCGTGATGATCTGGTGCGCCCCCTTGGCGAGGTGCGGCAGCGAATATAGGCCGCTGCCGTGCGAAAGCGGCGCCGCATGGATCATCGTGTCGAACTCGGTGACGAAGTCCACATCAGCATAGTAGCGGATCAGCATATTCACTAGGCTGCGGTGGGACAGCGTGGCGCCTTTCGGATGGCCGGTGGTCCCGCTCGTGTAAAACAGCCAGGCCGGGTCGAGGTGCCCGGCCTCGTGCATCGCGATCGGCTCGGCCGCGGCCAGCCGGTCATACGCGTCCTCTTCGACGCAGACGATGCGCTGCAGGTCCGGCGCGTCGCCGGCATGCGGCGCGAGGGCGTCGGCGGCGTCGCTTGTGACGAAGCACGCCCGGGCGCCGCAATCCCGCAGGATGTAGGCGAACTCCCGCCCGTGCAGCTTGGCGTTCATCGGTGACGCGCAGAGGCCGGCGTGCCAGCACGCCAGCAGCACCTCGAAGAAGGCCGGGCAGTTCTTCATCGCCAAGCCGACGCGATCCCCGGGACGAAGCCGGAGATCCGACCGCAGGCCGCCCGCCAATCGGGCCACGCGCGCCTGCAATCGCCGGTAGTCCGCGTGGAGGGCGTCCCCGAACGAGAGCGCCGGCCGGCTGCCGTGAACCGACGCAGATTGATGCAATACCGAAACGACGTTCATTGGGGCTCAAAGGAGAGGGGGGCCACGGTTCGGCTGCGGAGGTTGGTCCCGGCTGCGGACCCGGCCTGCTCACGGTTGTGCAGCGACGCTTTCAAGCTGCCTCCTCCCCATCGAAGTTCAGGGCTTATGCCCGTGACTTAACGGTCCCACCAGTAACCTTGCGGTCACATCGGTGCAAGCGGAAACTTCGGGAATGGGCTTGCTCCAATGGGTTGAGGCCGCTGAAAGGGATGAAAGCTGACGGCGTTCGGCCTGGCGCCGGCCCATACCGCCCAACTTGCGGCTTGCCAGCCTGTGAACGCTTGTTTACTGAAGAAGCCAATGAGTCCTGCCGGATCGCAGGGACGGCAGCGGCGAACGGAAAGGACAAGCAATGGGCGAGCCTATCTATGTCGTGGGTGTCGGCATGACACCGTTCGGGAAAATGAACCACAAGTCGGTCAAGGACCTGACCAAGGACGCCGTCTCGGCGGCCCTCTTGGACGCGGGGGCGGACCAGGCGCAGGTCAAGGCCGCCTTCTTCGCCAATGCGACGCAGGGCGCCCTCGAAGGACAGTATATGGTTCCGGGCCAGATCGCCTTGCGGGACATGGGTTTCGAACAAACGCCGATCACCAACGTCGAGAATGCCTGCGCCAGCGCGAGCACGGCCTTCAACCTTGCCTACACCAACCTGAAGGCCGGCGTATCCGACGTGGCGCTCGCGGTCGGCGTGGACAAGATGCACACGGACGACCGCACGAAGAGCTTCAGCGTGTTCGACGGCGCATGGGACGTTTACTCGGCACAGCAGACCACCGAAATCCTTTTGAAGCTGGCCGAAGGGATCGAACCTCCCCCGGGACGGGCGCAGAATGCGAACATGCGGAGCATCTTCATGGACGTCTATGCCGCCCTGGCGAAGTTCCACATGAAGAAATTCGGCACGACCGAGCGGCAGTATGCCGCGGTGGCCGCCAAGAACCACCGCCATTCCACGATGAACCCGCTGGCCCAGTATCAGGCGGACATGTCGATTGAGGAGGTGCTCGCCGCCCGGATGATCTCCTGGCCGCTTACGCTCCCCATGTGCGCGCCGATCAGCGACGGCGGCGCGGCGGCGGTGCTCTGCACCGAATCCGCTCTCAGCCGGTTCGACCGCTCCCGCGCCATCCGCATCGACGCCTCCATCGTGGCCGGCGGCACCAACCGGCGGCCGGAGGACCTCGAGCAGCAGATCGGGCGGCTGGCCGCCTTGCGCGCCTACGAGCAGGCCGGCGTCGGACCGGAGGACATGTCGGTTGCAGAAGTTCACGACGCCAGCGCCTTCGCGGAGATCCAGCAGACCGAGAATCTCGGCTTCTGCGAGTATGGCCAGGGCGGATGGCTGGCCGAGCGCGGCGAAACCGCATTGGGCGGGCGGATCCCGGTCAACCCGTCCGGCGGCCTCGAGTCCAAGGGACACCCGATCGGTGCGACCGGCCTGGGCCAGATCCACGAGCTGGTGACCCAGCTGCGCCATGAGGCCGGCCCCCGGCAGGTGGAGAACGCCCGTTTCGGCATCGCCGAGAACGGGGGCGGGTTCTACCGGTGCGAAGAAGCCGTCGCATGCATCACGATCCTCGCCCGCAACTGACGCCGACCCGGCAGCGAAAGTCGCCGGGGACCCAGATTTTCGAGCAGCCGGTCGGGACCGGACGTCGGCACCACGCGATAACATCAGGGAAACAAGCATGGATCTGGATGGAAAAGTCGTCGTGATCACCGGCGCGGCGCGCGGGATCGGGCAGGAATACGCAAAGCTCCTGGCGTCTCGCGGCGCCCGGATCGTCGTCGGCGATGTCAACGATTGCGCGGCGACGGTGGGCATGGTGCAGGAGGTCGGCAGCCGCGCCATCGGCCTCCGGCTCGATGTCGCCGATGCCCAATCCGCGACCCAGATGGCCGAGGCCGCCGTGCACGAGTTCGGCCAGGTTGATGCCCTCATCAACAATGCGGCGTTGTATGGCGGCTTGAAGGGCGGACGCTTCGATGCGATCACCGAGGCCGACTGGGATGCCGCCATGACGGTCAACGTCAAGGGGATCTGGAACTGCTGCAAGGCCGTCGTGCCTGCGATCCGCAAGTCGGGCGGTGGCAGTGTCGTCAACATCGCCTCGCTCGCGGCGACCTATGGAATGCCCTTCACGCTGCATTACACCACGTCCAAGGCGGCTGTGATCGGGCTGACCCGCGGGCTGGCGCGCGAACTCGGACGCGACAACATCCGTGTGAACGCCGTCGCGCCGAGCGCAGTCCTGACGGAGGGCACGCGCGAGTTCTTCGCTGGGAAGGCAGAAAAGGCGCTTGAGACCATCCGTAACAGCCAGGCGATCCCGCGCAACCTGGAGGCCGCTGACGTGGCCGGAACCGTTCTATGGCTTGTGTCGGACGCCAGCCGGTTCGTCACGGGCCAAACGATCGGCATCGATGGCGGCACGGTCATGAACTGACGGGGATCACTGCGGTGGGACCGCTTCAGGGCCGCAAAGTGATCGAGATCGCCGGCATCGGACCAGGGCCGTTCTGCGCGATGATGCTCGCCGACATGGGGGCGGACGTGGTCCGCGTGGACCGGATGGAATCGGTCGATCTCGGAATCCATGACGACCCGAAGTTCAATCTGCTGAACCGAGGGAAGCGATCCGTCGCCATCGACCTCAAGAATCCCGCTGGCGTCACGGTTGCGCTGAAGCTGATCAGGCAGGCGGACGCGCTTGTGGAAGGGTTCCGGCCCGGGGTGATGGAACGGCTCGGCCTTGGGCCGGACATCTGTCTCGCGGCCAACCCGAAGCTTGTCTATGGCCGTGTGACGGGCTGGGGACAGACAGGGCCTATGTCGCGGACGGCTGGCCACGACATCAACTACATCGCGCTTGCGGGCGTGCTCGCGTCGATAGGGCGCCGCGGCGAAGCGCCGCTGCCGCCGCTCAACCTGATCGGCGATTTCGGCGGTGGCGGGGCCTACCTGGCGTTTGGCATCGTATGCGCACTGCTGGAGGCTTCGCACTCGGGGCACGGGCAGATTGTCGATGCGGCGATGATCGACGGCGCGTCGTCCTTGATGACCTACATCTTCGGTCTTCGCGCGACCGGTCATTGGAACGCGGAGCGCGGCTCCAACGAGATCGACACCGGGGCACCTTTCTACGAAGTTTACGAGACATCGGACGGTCTGCATGTCGCGCTTGGGTCGATCGAGAACCGATTTTTCCGGCAATTTCTCGATCTGGCCGGCGCCGATCCCGCGCTGGCGGACCGGCAATGGGACCGTTCCTTCTGGCCGGAGCTCAAGCTCGTCTTGGCCAGGCTGTTCAAGACAAGGACAAGGGAAGAGTGGTGCCGTCTCTTGGAACGGTCGGATGCTTGCTTCTCGCCGGTGCTGTCACTGGCCGAGGCGCCTTTCCATCCGCAAACCCAAGCCCGTGAAACCTTCATCGAAGTGGATGGCGTCTTGCAGCCTGGCCCGGCGCCCCGGTTCAGCCGAACGGTCCCAACCGTCCGGTGGCCGCCGCCCGTACCCGGTGAGCATACGAGCGCAGTGCTCGACAATTGGGGCTTCACGACCGAAGAGGTGTCGGCCCTGTCAACGTGCGGTGCGGTTCGACCCGCAGCACCGTGACTTGGCCGCATTCTCGCCCAATCGGCCGGCGTGGCGAGGGAAAACGCGGCTGACCTTCGGCTGCGAACATAGGAGGCCATGATGAACGCGATGACCCAGACGCACTATGCGACCCTTTCAGAGATAACCCGGGCGTTTCTTTCACAGGACCCCGGGATGCTGATCGGTGGTGACTGGGTTTCGGCGACCGACGGCGGCACAATACCCGTCGTCGATCCAGCGCGTGGTGAGACAATCTGCCATGTGCCGAGCAGTAAGAGCGCCGACGTGGACCGGGCCGTTTCGGCCGCCCGCACCGCCTTCGAAGGGAAAGAGTGGCGCGCGTTCCGCCCGGTGGATCGCGAGCGGCTGCTCCTGCGCCTCGCGGACGAGGTCGAGGCCCACACGGACGTGCTCGCCGAACTCGAATCCCTCGACAACGGCAAAACCGTCATGATGGCGAAGCGGGTGGATGTGCGAAGCGCCATCGACTTCCTGCGGTATATCGCAGGTTGGGCGACGAAGCTGGAAGGCTCGACCGTGGACGTCTCGTTTCCCCGGCCGAAGCAGGGAGAATACTTCGCGTTCACGCGCAGAGAGCCAGTCGGCGTCGTCGGTGCGATCATCCCGTGGAACTTTCCGTTGCTGATGGCGGTGTGGAAGCTCGGCCCTGCCCTGGCCGCCGGATGCACGGCCGTGCTCAAGCCTGCGGAAGAGACCCCTTTGACGGCGCTGTTCCTGGGCAGGCTGCTGCGCGAGGCCGGACTTCCGAACGGCGTCGTCAACATCGTGACCGGAGAAGGCGAGACTGCCGGGGCGGCTCTCGCCGGCCATCCCGGCATCGACAAAATCGCCTTCACCGGATCCACGGAGGTCGGAAAGCTGGTCGGAAAAGCCGCAATGGACAACATGACCCGAGTGTCGCTCGAGCTCGGCGGCAAGTCGCCGGTGATCGTGCTGGACGATGCGGATCCCAAGATTGCTGTCGGGGGTGCGGCGAACGCCATCTTCTTCAATCACGGGCAAGTCTGCACGGCCGGCTCGCGGCTCTACATCCACGAGAGCATGTTCGACGCCGTCGTGGGCGGCATCACCGAGCATGCTGACAAGATCAAGCTTGGCGCAGGGATCGACCCCTCCACCCAGATGGGCCCACTTGTTTCCAGCAAGCAACGCGACCGTGTGAGCGGCTACGTCCGGGCGGGTGTGGAACAAGGGGCTCGCATTGTCACCAGCGGCGCTGCGCCGGCAGGCGACGGCTTCTTCGTGCGCCCGACCGTTTTGGTGGATGCTGATCCGGATGCGGCCGTGGTGCGGGAGGAGATCTTCGGCCCTGTCCTGGTGGCGACGCGGTTCAAAGACCTGGACGACGTGGTCCGTGCGGCCAACGACACGCCTTTCGGCTTGGCCGCCAGCATCTGGTCGCAGAACCTGAGCAACGTTCACCGCCTCATCCCGCGCATCAAGGCTGGAACGGTATGGGTGAACTGCCACGGACCGATCGATCCCGCCCTGCCGTTCGGCGGCTACAAGCAGTCGGGCGTCGGCCGTGAGATGGGCCGCGCGGTGATGGACATGTACACCGAGTCCAAATCTGTCTGCATGCTGGTCTGAGAAAAGCCGGAGCACCCGCCATCCAGCCGCCGGCGGGTGCGTCCATCGCATGTCGTTGTTGATAAAAGGAAGCGTCCATGCCACTGACGAAGGTCCACGATCGAAGTCAAACACCATTTGACCTCATTGACCTCGCGCAGTCTGCCGGAGACATGCTCGACGCTCTTCTCGATCGAGCGAAGATTGCCGTCCGGGCTCGCACCGTCGAGCGCGGCCGGGTTGACGCGGCGCTCCTGGGTGAGCAGCAGCACGCGGTGCACGGCTTGGCGTGGCTTGCGACCTATGCTCTCGCCATCCGGGAGCTGGGCGCCTTCGCGCAACGGCTTGAGGCTGAGGGGCTTTTTACCGAAACCGAAGAACTCCTGCTCAGGATCGGCATCGGAGAGTACCTCGATCAGGTGCTCGGCGGGATCGCCATGAGCCAGGGCGAGATCGTGCGGCTCTCGGGACTTGGCGTCTCGTCGGCGGATGTGGCCCGGTTCAGGTCCGATGCGGTCGAAACGCTGATCGCAACCGGCAATACGCCCGAGAACCGCGCCCGTCTCATCGCGCTGCTGCGGCATTCGGCCGGCTCCCCCGTCGGCGATGACGGGCTTGATGAAACCCTCGGGGCCATGCGCACCGAGGTGCGGCGCTTCGCCGACGCGCAGGTCATGCCTCATGCTCATGGCTGGCATCTCAGGAACGAGTACATCCCGCTGGACGTCATCGAGAGGATGGCGGAGCTTGGCCTTTTTGGCTTGACGATCCCGGAGGAGTACGGCGGCCTCGGGCTTTCAAAGGTTTCCATGTGCGTCGTGTCCGAAGAGCTTTCGCGCGCCTATATCGGCGTCGGCTCGCTGGGCACCCGGTCGGAGATCGCGGCGGAACTCATCCTTGTTGGAGGGACCGAGGAGCAGAAGAGGCGCTTCCTGCCCCGCATCGCCTCCGGCGAGATCATGGCGACAGCCGTGTTCACCGAGCCTGATCGAGGCTCGGACCTTGCCTCCCTTCGGACCCGGGCCACGAGGGATGGCGATGTTTGGCGGGTTTACGGGGCGAAGACCTGGATCACCCACCCGGTCAGGGCCGACGTCATGACCCTGCTCGTCCGCACGCGAACGGAGGAACCGGGCTACAAGGGGCTGTCGCTCCTTGTGGGCGAGAAGCCGCGTGGGTCGGACAGCGACCCGTTCCCTGTTGAAGGCCTGACCGGGAGCGAGATCGAGGTCCTCGGATACCGCGGCATGAAGGAGTATGAGCTTGCCTTCGACGGTTTCGCCGTAAGCGAGCACAACCTGCTCGGCGCCATGGAGGGTGAGGGTTTCAAGCAACTCATGCAGACCTTCGAGTCGGCCCGCATCCAGACCGCGGCGCGCGCGATCGGCGTCGCACAATCGGCTCTCGACCTCGGGCTGCGCTATGCTGAAGACCGGATCCAGTTCGGCCATCCGATCATCGACTTTCCACGCGTTGCGGACAAGCTCACCATGATGGCGGTGGAAATCAACATGGCGCGCCATCTCACCTATTTCGCGGCTCGCGCGAAGGACGAGGGCAAGCGTTGTGACCTTGAGGCCGGCGCCGCAAAGCTGCTGGCGGCGAGGGTTGCCTGGGCCGCGGCGGACAACGGCGTGCAAATCCATGGCGGCAACGGGTTCGCCCTGGAATACCCGATCTCGCGCGTGCTGTGCGACGCGCGGATCCTCTCAATTTTCGAAGGTGCGGCGGAGATCCAGGCCCAGGTCATCGGACGCCGCCTGATCGAGGGCGGCAACTGAGGATGCCGGCACAGCCACGAACCGGGATGATCCATTGTGAGTGCTGAGCCGGGCTGGCTGCTGTCCGGGTTGCGCATCGTCGAGGTGTCCGCGTTCATCGCGGCCCCGCTCGGCGGGATGACCTTGGCGCAGCTTGGGGCGGAGGTCATCCGGATCGACCCGATCGGGGGCAACATCGACTTCCGGCGATGGCCGCTCGCGCCCAATGGCGAAAGCCTCTATTGGGCCAGCCTCAACAAGCACAAACGCTCAGTCGCGCTGAACCTGCGGCGGCCGGAAGGCCAGGAGATCGCGCGCGCCATCATCACCGCACCGGGCGAGGATTCGGGGTTCCTGCTGACCAACCTGCCCGGCAGCGGCTGGATGGACCACACCCGCTTAATCAGCTCGCGGCAAGACTTGGTCACCCTGCGGCTGATCGGAAACCCTGACGGATCGGGCGCGGTCGACTACACCGTCAACTGTGCGAGCGGCTTCCCGTCCGCGACGGGTTTCGGCGAGCGGCCCGTCAACCACGTGCTGCCGGCCTGGGACATCGCGGCCGGCCTGTACCTCGCGACGGGCCTGCTGGCCGCCCATCGTGCGCGTCGCCTTGACGGCGCCGGGCGCGAGATCGTCCTCAGCCTCGCGGACGTCATGCTGAGTTCCGTCGCCAACCTCGGCTATGTCGCTGACGTCCAGGTGAACGGGGCCATCCGGCCCCC
>CAXTTB010000002.1:0-18345 GCA_964246905.1 uncultured Acetobacteraceae bacterium
CCCCGCCGGCCCGAGCACCGCCCGGCGGCCCGGCGCCAGCAGGCGCTCCGCCGCGCGGGCCAGCCACGCCGTGGGGAGAGTCGGGCTGTCGGCGCTCAGCACGCAGGCCGCGCCGTAGCCGGCGTCCAGCAGCGTCCGCGTGGCGTGCAGCAGGCTGCGTCCGAACCCCTCGACGCCGGGTGCCACGCCGCCGGCGCCGTCCGCCAGGACCAGCCGGGTGCCGGGGGCGAGCAGGCCGTCGAACCGCGCCTCCTCCCCCGCCGGGGCGTAGGCGACGTAGCCATGGACGGGGGCGGTTTGGCCGGCGGCCTGGACGTTCGCCGTCACGTCGCACAGGAAAGCCGCCCCCATCTGCGCCGCCTCGTCCGCGGTGAGCAGCCCTTGCAGCCGCGTCTTCACCCGGCCCGGGCGCGGCGCCTTTGCCATGACGGCGATGGCGCAAACGTCGTCCAGCCTCACCTTTGCGCCCCGGCGGAAGCGAGCATCACGGTACCTTGAACTTCGCCCGGAAAGGCGTGGAGGGTTATGGCCGTTGGCCGATGTCCGGAGCCACGATGTTACGCGATCAGGACGGTCGCCTGCAACCGGGCGAAACGTGCGGTCCGCCAGGGCCGGCCCTGTTTGCAGCCCCGCTGCCCGAAGCTTCGCCAAGTTTCATGCCGTTGTAAAGCAACGCCCTGGTCGGTCGGCATGGGGCTACTCCACTTGCGACGCGGCATGGGCCGCCCGGCCCGCGCCGAGCACGCGGCCGTCCTCCGCCTGCACGATGACCGCGGCCTCCTCCCCGGGCGGCATCGGGGCGCTGAGACGCAGCGCCTGCCCTGTCCAGGCGCCGGCGACGCTCATCGAGAGCACGATGTTGGCCTCCAGGAGCGTCCGCCCGCCGTTCTCGCCGCGCCCGACCTGCGTCTGGTGCTGGCGGTCGTAGCCGAGCAGCAGGACGCGGCCTGCGCCCGTGCCCGCGCCGACGGTGATCGTCAGCATGTTTCCAGCCTGGGCGACGGCGACCGGGGCGGCCGTCGTCGCCTCGGCCTTGGCGCGCGCCACGGTATCCGCCACGGCGGCACGGTCGGACCCGACCACGTCTCGCCGCCCGTCCACCACCATGGCGGGGGTGTACACGTTCGGGCTGACGGACGCCGCGACGTAGCGGCGCTGCCGCTCGGTTGCTGCCGGGAAGGAGAACGGGTCCTGCCAGCCGAGGTTGTTCCAGTAGGTGACGTGGAACGTCAGCGGCAGCAGGTCAGGGCGGCTGCGGGCCAGGTCAGCGACGATGGCGTCGGCCGGCGGGCAGGACGAGCAGCCCTGCGACGTGAACAGCTCCACGACGACGGGCCGGCCGGCCGGCTGCGCCGACGCGCCGGACGCCAGGCACCCGATGCCGAGAGCAAGCCAGTGGACACGCATGGTTCATCCCTTCCAAAGCAGCCGCGCGGGCCGTCCCCTTCGTGTCCGGCGTGGAAGGGCAAAAGGTTACAGGCTGGCTGGAGCCGGAATGCCGCCCTTCGCCGTCGCGATTGGCAGACCAGGGCTGGGCCGGCTTAGTCTCTGCCACGCGCCAGGGCGCAGGCACACGGAGCAGAATCGATGTCGTTCAAGGTTCAGGTCGGCCCGGCGCAGATCGCCATCCACCAAGGCAGGACCGTGCTGGTGTGCGAGCCGGACGGCACGATCCCGCATCCCAGCGACAAGGGCCTGTATTTCAACGACACGCGCCTCATCAGCAACTGGGCGGTCTATGCCGACGGCGAGCGTTGGGACCTGCTGAACGGCGGCGCCACCCGGCACGACACGGCGTCCATCCACCTCGTCAACCCCGCGCTGCTCACGGCGTCCGGGCCGATCCCCGCGCGCACGCTCGGCATGACGCTGACCCGCTCCATCCAGGGCGGCCTGCACGAGGACATCGACATCGCCCATTACGGCACCGGCCCGGTCTGCTTCAACCTGGAGATCGGCATGCGCTGCGACTTCGCCGACCTGTTCGAGGTGAAGGCCCGCAAGCTCGTCCGCCGGGGCAGCGTGGCGACCGAGTGGTCCGCGGACCGGCAGCGGCTGGAGACCACCTACGCCAACGGCGACTTCCGCCGCTCGGTCAGCGTCCACCCGCATGGGGCCGTGATGACCTACGCCAACGGGCGCCTCAGCTTCGTCGTGGACCTCAAGCCCGGCGAGCACTGGCATTGCTGCCTGCTGTACGACCTGGGCGACGGCACGGAAACCTTCGCGGCTCCGGACCGCTGCGGCTACAACGTGGCGGCGGAGGCCGCAGCGGCGCCGCAATGGAAGGACGGCGTGCTCAGCATCCGCACGTCCAACGAGGAGTTCTACCGCAACTTCCGCCAGGGCGTGGACGACATGGACGCGCTGCGGCTGCCGAAGGACGGCACGGACGGCACGTCGTTCGTGCCGGCGGCCGGGCTGCCGTGGTTCACCGCCCTGTTCGGCCGCGACAGCCTGATCGCCTCCCTGCAGAACATGGTGATCCACCCGGAGGCCGCCGGGGCGACGCTGGAGGCGCTGGGACGGCAGCAGGCGACGGAGCGCGACGACTACCGCGACGCCGAGCCGGGCCGCATCCTGCACGAGATGCGGTTCGGCGAGCTGGCGCACTTCAAGCTGATCCCGCACACGCCGTACTACGGCACCGCGGACGCGACGCCGCTGTACCTCATCACCCTGCACGAGGCCTGGCGGTGGACCGGGGACCTCGACCAGGTGCGCCGGCTGCTGCCGGTGGCGGAGGGCTGCCTGCGCTGGATCGACGATTGGGGCGACCGGGACGGGGACGGGTTCCAGGAGTACCAGACCCGCTCGCCCCTGGGCTACGAGAACATCGCCTGGAAGGACGCGGGCGACAGCGTGCCCTACCTGGACGGCACGCTGGTCAAGGGTCCCAAGGCGCTGTGCGAGCTGCAGGGCTACGTGTACGACGCCTGGATGCGGATGGCGGAGCTGTTCGACGCGCTCGGCGAGACGGACCGCGGCGCCGGGCTGCGCGGCAAGGCGGCGCGGCTCCAGGCGCAGTTCAACGACGTGTTCTGGGACGAGGCGGGCGGGTTCTACGCCTATTGCCTGGACGGGGAGAAGCGCCCGGTGCTGACCGTCGCCTCCAACGTCGGCCATTGCCTGTGGTCCGGCATCGTCCGCCCGGACCGCGCCGCCCGCGTGGTGCAGCGGCTGCTGGCGCCGGACATGTGGTCGGGCTGGGGCATCCGTACGCTCTCGGCGGAGCACCCGTCGTACAACCCGTACTCCTACCAGAACGGCTCGGTGTGGCCGCACGACAACGCCATCATCGCCTTGGGCTTCCGCCGCTACGGCTTCACCGCGGAGGCCGCGCGCATCGCCCGCGACCTCAGCGAGGCGGCGAGCCACTTCAACATGAACCAGATGCCGGAGCTGTATGCCGGGCTGGCCCGCGAGCCGTCCGGCTTCCCGGTCCAGTATGTCGGCGCCAACGTGCCGCAGGCCTGGGCGGCCGGGTCGGTGTTCATGACGCTGCGCGCCATGCTGGGCCTGGAGCCGGACGCGCCGAACGGCGTGATGCGCGTGGACCCGGCGCTGCCGCCGTGGCTGCCGGACCTGACGCTCCATGGGCTGCGCGTGGGGCGGCACAGCTTCGACATCCGCTTCTGGCGCGACGGCGACGCCACCGCCTACGAGGTGCTGCGCGGGGACGCCGACGCTGTTGTCCGGAGGGCGCCTGCCGCGTGAGCGGCGAAGGCTAACGTCCGGCCGTCGCGACGTCCTGGCGCCCGTTCCGCAGATGGCCGAGCAGCCGCACGACCTCCTCCGCCGCCGGCAGTTCCGGGGTGCGCCACACCAGCATCCCGGCGCGGTCCATCAGGCTCATCGCCGTGGAATGGTCCTCGCCGAGGTCCGAGGCGCCGTCGAAGAACGCCCGGGCGCGCGCCAGGTCCGCCTTCGTGGGTGCCGCGGCGGTCCACCCGGCCCCGGCCTCCAGCCCGGCGAGCCAGGCCCGCATCGCCTCCGGCGTGTCGTTGGCCGGGTCGATGCTGAGCGACAGGAGCTGGATGCCGTCCGCGGCGGCGCCGGCCAGGGCCTCCTGCGTGCGGGCGAACGTCGCGGCCTCGATCGGGCAGATCGACCGGCACTGCGTGAACATGAGCTGGACCGCCGTGACGCGCCCGAGCAGCCGCTCGCGCAGCGGGCCATGGAACCCGTCGCTCGTGACGATGTCGATGTCGGGCACCCCGAGCGGCGGCCTGATCGGGCCGAGATTGCCATGCGCGGAGGCCGGCACGGCGCGGAGGGCAAGGCTGGCCGCCAGGCCGGCCATCACCGAGCGGCGGCCGACCGTCCCGCCCGTCTTAATTGCTGGCAACATCGCTCGTCTCCGTCAGGTAGTGCCACAGGCCGAGGCACTGGTTGTCGTCGAGGGTGTAGCGCGGCATCTGCCGGGTGATCAGGATGGACGCCGGGTCAACCCCGGTGCGGAGCATCCGGCAGAAGCTCGCGGGCGAGAACGCGGATGGCGGGCCGCCCCGGCGCCCGCGCGCCTCCGTCAAGCGCGTCCCGTCCAGCCGCGGCCCGAAGGACGCGGCGGCAAGGCCCGTCCCGCTCCCCTGGTGGCAGTTGGCGCAGGCGGCGAGCCGCGTGGGCAGAGCCTCCGGGTGGCCCACGATGGCGGCCTGCAAGGAGGCGCCGTCGAGGAACATGCGGCGCCCGGTGGCGGCGGAGGCCTCCGCGGTGCCCGCCGCTTCTGCCCGCAGGAAGCACGACAGGGCCAGCACGCCCATCGCCGCGCCAAGGCACATCCATGCCGCCCGGCTGCGCGCCCGGCTTGGCTGAGACTGGGACATGGCGGCGATCACCAGCCGAGCTTGACGATCTTGGCGACGCTCGGCGTGCCCTGGGCGTTGATCCCGAACAGCATGTAGTAGCCCGGCGGGACCACGCCCGGGTCGTTCGGCACCTTGAGCCGGTAGGTGGTGTTGGCGCTCGCCGCCACCGCGAGCGGGATGCGCCGCTGGTCGTTGTTCACGGCGTGGGTGGTGGCCGAGATGCGCAGCACCTCGAACCTCATCTTGGCCGTGTCGGCGGTCACGGAGACGGTCGATCCGAGCAGCGCCGAGGCCGGGGCCGTCCTGATGACGGGCCGCGCCGCCGGCGAGCCGTCCGGGTTGAACAGATAGGGCGGCGAGAAGATCTCGGCGTTCTCATGGTTGGCCGGGCAGCCGGGGCCGCACAGCCCGCCTCCCGCCACGAACACGCGGGCGTCGGGCAGCAGCAGCGCCGTGCTGTGATACACGCGCGGGGTCTGCATGGGCGCGAGTTGGGTGAAGGTCTCCGTCGCCGGGTTCCACAGCTCGGGGACCATCACCGCGCGGTCATCGTTGAACAGCAACGCATAGGTCTGCCCGCCCACGATCAGCACCTGGCCGCCCGGCAGCGCCACGCCGCTCGCGAGGGCGCGGGGGTAGGCCATCGGCGCGGTCTTGCGGACCACCACGGGGTTGTTCAGGTCCGCGACGGCGGCGTTGATGTCGATGACGTAGGTGCTCGCAGTGGCCGCTGCGTTCTGGTAGGCTGGGGCGCCGCCGGTCTTCAGGATCTTGCCCACGTCGTACATCACCGCCTGGCCGTTCATGCTGTAGGCGTCGTCGCCGCGCATCCCGGCAGAAGCCATCGCCCCGTTGCCGGAGGTGGTGATCCAACTCATCTGCGCGCTCGGCCCGGCATGGAACACCAGCCCGGCGCTGACCGAGAACAGCCACATGTGGTTGTCGCCGCGGTAAACCCGGCCCACGGCCGCGTCCTCCGGGTCGGGGCCGGTGATCGGCGCGGCGGAGATGCCGGGGCGTGTGCTCCAGCCGGACTCAGCCGACCAGACCTCGCCGATCCGGTCCCGGGGCGCCCCGCTCCATGACCCGCCGAGCGTGAGCACGGAGCCGTCCGACAGCATGACGTCCGCGTTGTAGCCGCGGCTGATGTTCATGGAGGCGGCGGCCGACCAGGTGTCCGTCTTCGGGTCGTAAAGGTTCGCGCTGGCGCTGCTGCTGCCGCCGTTCACCAGGACGCGGCCATCGGCCAGCACGGTGATGCCGGGGCAGAACATGTCGGACAACGTGTTTGTCACGATCCGCATGGTGGATTTCTGCGTCACGGGATCGAACAGCGACGTCTGCGTTTGGCTTGCCGACCCGCCGATGTCGCCCTCAAACGAGAACTCGTTGTTCGACGACCAAGTCAGGATCTTGCCGTTGGGCAGCACGGACGCGGCAACCGGGACGTTGGGCAGCGGGATGACTGCCGACCAGGTGCCCTTGGGCTGTGCCACGGCCGGGCTGGCCTGGGCCGCCAGGCACCCGGCCATGCACCCCGCCGCGAGATACTTACTCCAGACCACTCGATCACTACGCTTCATTGCTGCTGCCCTAACGATGATGGCGACCCGCGGCGGCGCACCCTTGTCTTTTTTGGGAGCATTTCGTCCGGTTCGTCTAATTTTCGTTATTGGACCGTTTTATATCGAAATGGAATTCACCTTTTCGTAATCATTTGGTAACGAGTTGTGAACGCTCCGTACATGTGAGGACCCGCCCAGTGCCCGCGGCGCGGCTGGCCGCGGCCAGCCCTCATCCGCGGCCAAACAGGCGGGAGCTTGTTGGGTGGGAAGGCGCCGGGCCGGCCACGGAGGCGTTCAGCATGGGTTGACCGCCTGATCGCCGGCGGCAGAACCGGCCATCCTGCAGCACACTTTTTAGTGTTAAAAATTGGAGTTTACACCGAATGTGAGATGACTTACGTTGCGTATATGAAATATGCAACGTGAACGGGTCAGTCCATGATTCCTAAGCACATCCATTACGTCTGGGTCGGCGGCTCCTTGCCTCCGGAGCAGAAGGCTTTTGTCGAAGGCTGGCGGGAGAACAACCCAGGCTTTACGTTCACGCTATGGAACGAGAGCAACATAGATTTCTCGATCAAGGCGATACGCGACGCCTACACGCAAAAGAAGTGGGCGAAGGTGGCGGACATGGCCCGGCTCCATGCCGTCCTGAAGCATGGCGGGATTTACCTCGACACCGACTTCCAGCTCTACCGGCCGTTGGACTCCCTGTTGTCCCATCAATGCTTCTTTGGTTTTCAAACAAAGGAAGCTTCGGCGGACTGGGTGGCGAACGGCGCGTTCGGCGCCGTTCCGGGCCATTGGTTCATCGCCCAGGCCTTCGCGGCGGTGCTCAACATCCGCCCGTTGCCAGGCGCCCTTGAGCGCCCGACGACCTTTGGGCCGAAGCTCGTCACCAAGCTCCTCATGCGGCATGGCCTCAACGCATACTCGCCCGGCGGCACCATGGTCCGGGATGTCTATCTATGCCCGACCGAGGTTTTCTACCCCTACGCCTTCAACGAGGATTTCCACGACTCCTGCATCACTCAGGAGACTTTGGCCGTGCACCATTGGTCGAAGTCCTGGGAGAAGGACGTGCCGCGCTGGGTACGCCTGGCGAAAGCGGCCCGTTCGCGCTTGGTCAAGGCGCAAGCCCGGCGTCCTGATTTATGGGCCGAAGGGCTGCACAAGCCCGGATAACGGGCGGCCTCCGCCCGAGGCTGAGCGCCGAGCCAAAAAACGGGCGACAGCCCCGGTTCTTGAATTGACCAACGCCGCCTGAGATCGGGCAACGCCTTTTCCAAAGGCGCTGCCCGATCAGCAAGGCCACGCTGGCGACTCCCATCCCTTTATCCGATGCCCACTGGCCCGTGTCTTCCTGGCCCGTGTCTTCCAGGATGGCAGCCCTGCACGCGGAGCAGCAGCTCGGCTTGAACTCTGGCCAACCGCTTTCGTGTCCTCGCAGGTGACGAGAACCCGAAGGCTGGTGTCCCTGCCCCGCAAAGCCAGGCAGGTCCGACGCACATGTGCCGGCGTAGTATTCGTTCAGCAGGCACAAGGGGCTGCTGCACACGGCAATGCCGAAGCAAGCCGTCACGCTGGCCCACATGGACAGCGGGGCATGCCGAATGTTGTTGGTCCTGCTGATGCCGGCCCGCTCTGGCGACAAGCAGGATCGGCACCGCCGGCCATGGCGGGAGCTTCGCTCTGCGAACCCGGCCTCGCTCGCACTTTGTGAAGGCCACAGCCCGATTATCCGGCCAACGGCCATCCTTGCGACACCAACCGGCTTGCCCGCTGACCTGATCGATGGCCTGGGTGATCCAGGGATGTCTGGTCGATGTGGTGGAGCCGTCCGGCCTCGTTACGTGACGCGGTCCAAGCGGCGCAGAGCGCATCCGCGATGGTTTGCTCGCTCGCTCCGATACAGGCGAGACGACAAGCAACGCTCTCGTAAATACGACCAGGCCCGCTCCGCCGGGTCCAGCTCCGGCGAGTGCGGCGGCAGCGGGACCTTGCCGGCCACCTGCAGCGCCGCCTGGCCGTGCCAGCGAAATGCCGCAGGCATTTGCGCGGGCCCGCCTGGTCCAGCATGGGCACGGCGTGCACGCCCGCAGGCCAGGTCCCGGCGAAGCGCGCCAGGAACAGGAGCGGAGATGCAGGGCGACAGGAACCGCTGCCGCGGCGCCCCGGCGGACGCTGCGAAATCGCCTGGCGATTTGCGCGGCGCCGCGGGTGGACCCGCGGCCGGCGCGGCCCTTCTGGCCTTCTCGGGCCTCGTCCTCGCACCAAAGTTGCAGCGCCTGTCCGGGATGGGCGGCCGCGATCCCGCCGAGCGTGGCGACGGAGTTTTTTCACATGCCCCCTGCGCCGCGGCGTCGGCCTTGGGGTGGACGGGCCGCGTCGTCCGCCACGGCAGGTCCATGCGGCGCAGCATCCGGGACAGGGCAGGCAACGTGTAGGACACCGTCCAACGCTCCTGGATGCGGGCGGCGATGTCGAGCAGGCGGTCGCTGCTCAAGCCGTCCACCTCCGGGGCCGTCCCGGCCAGCACCCAAGCCAGCAGCTCCTCCCGCGGCGCCGCGGCCAGCTTCTCCGGCCGCCCCGACCGGGGGGCGTGCAGCCCCGCCAGGCCTTCGGCGCTGTCCGGCGAACCTCTTGGTTCGACGCAGCGCAGCACCGCGCCGTGCAGCGACTGGCGCTCCCGTCCCACGACCCGGGCCGCGTCCGCCCGGCTCGCCCCTTCCAAGGCTTGCGCGGTCGCGAGCGCCCGCAACGCTGCACGCCGGTCCACCTCGCCCTGCGCAAACCGCCGCAGCTCGGCTGCGCCCATGTCGTCTCAGCGGAATCGCAAGTGCGATTTGCGCGGGATCACCAAGCCGCGGGCGCCCATCGTCCCCTCCTGCGCCGAACAGGCCGGAAAGCAGCCACGCCTCCGCCCACACCAGGAATCACGTCAAAATCAGGATTTGGGTCGATGGGTATGAGTGCCCGGCGCATCACGCCCGCCGTTGGCGCGCGCTCTCCGGAACCACCGTCAGCCAGTGCGGGGTTGCATCCTGCCTCCTAAGCCGGGCGCCGCAGCGGCTTTAGGAACTCTGGACGTGCGTTCCGTCAAACGGGAACGGCTCCAGACCTGTCCGGCGCTGCTGCATCGAGTACAGCAGGGCCACGGCCATCACCCAGGTCAGCAGCAATGCGCTGAGATAGCTGACAAGAATAGGCACCAGGTTCGCCTGCCCATTCAGCTCCCGCGCGACGCCCAGGTAGGCGGCGAACATCCAGGACACGGCCGAGACCGCGCCGAGCAGCGTCGAGACCATGGGAAGCCGGTCGAAAACCGATTCAAACAGGGAATGCCCGACCCGGCGCTCCACCATCGGCATCACGATCCGATGCAGCAGCGCCGCGTTCAGCGTCATGGCGGCGACGATGGCCAGCTTGGCCCAGAGCTTCTGGTTCATGATCGACGCCGGCGTGTCCAGGGCGTTGCCGGCCACCAGCAGCGCCCCGGTGATCCAGATCAGCACCAGCCCGGCGCCCACGGCGTGCGACAGGTCGATCAGTTGCTGGGCGGCCCGCTTGCTGACGGTCCCGAACACCAGTTTCCGGAGCACGATCCAATCGGCAAGCAAGGCGCTGCCCAGGCCCAACGCCAGCGCCAGGATATGGCCCAGAACAAGAAGAGTATGCAGGCGGTAGATCACGGCACGCTCCGACATCAGGTTCAAGGAAACTGCCATCCCGGGCTGCCGCCCCGCCCCGGCGGCGACCAGGCCGCGGGCGGCAGCGGAGCCGGGCGTCAGACGGCGAAGGCGGTCCGGCCCTGCGCCTGCCCGGCCGTGACGAAGTTGACCAGCGGATCGGTCCCGCTCGCCCGCACGTCCGCATAGGCGGCCAGGTACTTCGTGGTCGAGAACGCGGCCGAAGGGTCGCGCCCCTCCTTCCAGCCATAGGCCTCGTAATGCGCCAACGGGTTCACCCCTGCGGCGCGGACGTCCGGGTTGTGGGCGAGGTAGTACTTGGTATCGAAATACGCATCGGGGTTCAGGCCCTGGCGCCAGCCCGCCTGGTCGTAGCTCGCGGCGGCGGAGGCGGCGGGCGGCACGATGGTGGCGAACTGCGCGAAATAATACGCGCGGTCCACCAGCGGGTCAGGCGTGCCTGCCGCCTGCGGCGCGTTGATGAACGCCATCCGCCCCTCGGCCTGGCCATAGGCCAGGTAATGCAGCAAGGGGTCCACCTTGGCCGCGGCCACGTCGGGGTTTTGCGCCAAGTACTTGTCGTCGCTGAACGCGAGCGACGGCTGACGGCCTTCCTTCCAGCCAAAGGCCTCGAAATGCGCCAGCGGATCGACCCCGGCGGCGGCCACGTCCGCGTTCGCCTTGAGATAGTAGGTCGTGTCGAAGAACTGGTCCGGGTTGTAGCCGAGCTTCCAGCCTACCCGGTGATAGTTGGCGCTGGCATCCTCCCCCGTCGCCGCCACGTCCGGGTGCTGGGCCAGGTACCAGGCGCGGTCCACCAGCGGGTCCGCAACGGATGCAGGCGGCGTCACTGGCGTGGCCGGCGCAACCGGGATGGCGGCGCGGCCCTGGGCCAGGCCGGCGGTGAGGAACTGCTGCAGCGGATCAACGCCGGCCGCCTTCACGTCCGGATTGGCCGCCAGGTACTTGGCAAGACTGAAGTTCTGGCTGGGATCGCGCCCTTCTTTCCAGCCGTAGTACTCGAAGTGCTCCAACGGGTTGAGGCGGGCCGCGGCGACGTCCGCGTTCTGCGCCAGATACCACTTCGTGCTGAAGTAAGCGTTGGGATCGCGGCCCTCCTTCCAGCCATACGTCAAGTAGTGCTGCAGCGGATCGACCCCGGCGGCGGCCACGTCCAGGTTGTGCGAGAGATAGTAGGCGGCGTCGAAGTCCGGCTCCGCGTTCAGCACGTGCGTGGTCGCGAGCACCGTGCCGCCGGCGCCGTCGTCGGCGAGGCTGAACTGGTTGGCGCCGTAGGAGGCCGGGCCGCCGGCGAGCTGGAAGCTTCCCATCAGGACGCCGCCCTGGCTGACCTGGACCGCACCGCCCACGAAGCTGATGGCGCTGCCGCCATAGGTGAGGCCCTGCAGGTCTATGGTGTCGCCGGCACGGAAATCCTGCAGCGTCGCGCTCGCGGCGCCGGGGCCTTGGAATTGGATCTGCGCGCCCGCGCCCTTGAACGCGACCGTGCCGGCGTACGCCGTCTGCGCCGCGAAGGCCAGCGTGCCGCCCGATTGCAGCGTCACGGTGCCGGACTGGGCAGCCCCAGACTGGGTAGAGGGGGCCAAGTTCGCCTGCAGATCGACGGTCAGCGTGCCCGCCACGTTGATCGCGCCGCCGTTGACCAGCGTGCCGTTGCCGCCCAGCGTGACCGAGGTGCCCGCCGCCACGTCAAGCACGGCGCGCGGGCCGAAGGTGACGGTCTCCCCCGCGCCGTCCAGGTTGGTGCCGAGGTTCAAATAGCTCGCCGGGAGGAAGCCAACGATGAAATCGATCTCGGCGTTGTCGAACTGCGCCGGGTTGCCGAAGGTCAACGCCGAGCCGCCCACCCGGATCAAGCCCGGCGACTTGCCGTCCGCGGCGACGAAGCTCGTGTTGTCCAGCAGCGTGAGCTGGCCGTAGTTCTGCAGGGTCAGGGCGCCGTAGCTGTAGGGCGTCGAAAGGTCCAGCGTGCCCACCACGCGCACGCCGTCCAGGGCGGCGGCGTCGTTCCGCATCACCACGCCGCCGTTCATCGCGAGCGTGCCGCCCTTGAGCACGCCGTTCAGCAACAGCCGGCCGCTGTTCAGGTTGAGCGCCGTCCGGACCGTGAGGCCGCCAGTCGAAACGCTGAGCGTCGCGCCGGCCGCGTTCAGGTTCACCGTATCGACGGAGGTCATCGCCGCCGCGCCGGCGGTGACGGTGTAGTTGCCCGGCGCGTCGATCGTCGCGCTGTCGCCCAAGGCGCCGGCGCCGCCGGGCGCCAGGCCAGTTGACCAGTTCGCCCCGACGTCCCAGGACCCGTTGCCCGCCGCCGCCCACTTCGCGTTCGCCATTGCCGCACTTCCTCAGAATATCCTGAGTGCATAATGACTTTGTAATCGAAACAAAACGAGGGCCGGCGTGGGACTAGGCCGTTATTGGCCGATGACCTCTTTCCGGGTGAGCAATCGTGTTCAGGCCATGAACACTCCTATTCATGGACAATCGCCATGTCTGAATCCGAAAGCCGGCTCGGAACTTGGCGGACTGGCCTGGTCCAGGTCCCGCTCCCACGCCCGGCCCCGGAGTTTGCATTTTGCGCCGGGCACCGCACATCATCGGCCAGGGATCAGAAGTTCTGCCGAGAGGACAAGCCATGGCCTACAACGCCCCGCTGCGCGACATGCGGTTCGTGCTGACCGAGCTGATCGGCCTGGACCGCGTCGCCGCCCTGCCCGGCTGCGAGGGCGTCGAGCCGGAGCTGGTGGACGCGGTGCTGGAGGAGGCGGCGAAGTTCGCCCGCGACGTGCTGGCCCCCATCAACCAGTCCGGCGACCAGCAGGGCGCGCAGTGGCAAGACGGCGCGGTGCACGTGCCGGCGGGCTTCGCCGACGCCTACGCCCGCTACGTCGAGGGTGGCTGGAACGCGCTGTCCTGCGACCCCGAGTACGGCGGCCAGGGCCTGCCTGCGGTCGTCTCCGCGGCCATTGAGGAGATGTGGCACGCGGCCAACATGGCGTTCGGCCTGTGCCCGCTGCTGACCCGTGGCGCCATCGAGGCGCTGCACCTGTGCGGCACGCCGGCGCAGAAGGACCGCTACCTGCACAAGCTGGTGGAGGGTGCGTGGACCGGCACGATGAACCTGACGGAGCCGCAGGCCGGGTCGGACCTTTCGGCGGTGCGGACCCGCGCGGTGCCGGACGGGGACCAGTACCGGATCTATGGCCAGAAGATCTACATCACCTACGGCGAGCACGACATGGCGGAGAACATCGTGCACCTCGTGCTCGCCCGCTTGCCGGACGCGCCGGAGGGGGTGCGGGGCATCTCGCTGTTCGTCGTGCCCAAAATGCTGGTGGAGGCGGACGGCTCGCTCGGCGCGCGCAACGACGTGCGCTGCGTGTCCATCGAGCACAAGCTCGGCATCCACGCCAGCCCGACGGCGGTGCTGGCCTATGGCGACGAGACGGGCGCTGTCGGCGAGCTGGTCGGCGAACCCAACCGCGGCCTCGAATACATGTTCGTCATGATGAACGCGGCGCGTTTCCAGGTCGGGCTGGAGGGCCTGGCCATCGGGGAGCGCGCCTGGCAGCAGGCTCTGGCCTATGCGCGCGACCGGGTGCAGGGCGCGGAGGCCGGGGTGCGCGGCGGGGGCAAGGTTCCGATCATCCGCCACCCCGACGTGCGGCGCATGTTGATGGGCATGAAGGCGCAGACCGAAGCGATGCGGGCGCTGGCCTACGTCACCGCTTTCGCGCTCGACACCGCCGCCCGCCACCCTGACCCGGCGGTGCGCGCGGCGGCGCAGGCGCGCGCCGACCTGCTGATCCCCGTGGTCAAGGGCTGGTGCACCGAGGGCGCCATCGAGATCGCGTCCACCGGCGTGCAGGTGCATGGCGGCATGGGCTTCATCGAGGACACCGGCGCCGCCCAGCACCTGCGCGACGCCCGCATCACCACGATCTACGAGGGCACCACCGGCATCCAGGCCAACGACCTGGTGGGCCGCAAGATCGCCCGGGACGGCGGCGCCGCGGCGAGGGCGGCGCTGGCCGAGATGCGCGCGGACGCGGCCCGGCTGCCGGAGGACGGCGAATTGGGCCCAGTCCGCGCGTCGCTGGAGTTGGGCATCGGCCTGCTGGCGTCCTGCGTCGATTGGGTGGCGGACACCCACGCGCGGGACCCGCAGGCGACCGGCGCCGGGGCGGTGCCGCTGCTCAAGCTGTTCGGCATCGTGGCCGGCGGCTGGCAAACGGCGCGGGCGGCGTGGGTGGCGGACAGCAAGCTCGGCACCAACGCGGACCGCGACTTCTATTTGGCGAAGATCGGCACCGCCCGGTTCTATGCCGACCACGTGCTGACGCAGGCGCATGGCCTGGCCCATGCGGTGATGCACGGGGCGCCGGGGGTGATGGCGCTGGACGAGGTGCAGTTCGCCGCCTGACCGTCGCGACGACGCTATTCAGCAAGCATCCCGCGATCCGCTTCAAAGTGCGCGGCGCGCAAGCGGCGAGCGGTCGTATTGGGCCAGCAGATCCGCGGGATCGTGGTACGTCGCGATGCAGCCCGCCCGCCGCAGCGCCTCCTCCGGCCAGCCGCCGCAGAGCAGGCCGACCGTGCGCAGCCCGGCCTTGCCTGCCGCTTCCGCGTCGTGCGGCGTGTCGCCAACCACGATCACCTGCTCCGCATCCGGGCTGCCCAGGCGCTGCATGGCGGCCTCGAAGATGTCGGGGTTGGGCTTGCTCTTCTCCGCGTCGTCCATGGAGGTTTCCGCCAACGGCAGGTCGTCGATGCGCGCGATCTTCTTGTACGCCGCCAGCTCGTCTTTCTTGGCCGAGGACGCGAGGGCGATCCGCAGCCCGTCGGCCTGCATCCTCTGCAGCAGCTCGCGCACCATGGGGAACGGCTGCACGTCGTGCAGGTAACGTTCCCCAAAGATCTGGCTGCGGCGCTCGTCCACCGCCTTGCCCACGGCGTCCAGTTCGTCCTTCGGCAGGAACAGCGGCAGCAACTGGTCGCCCCCTTTGCCGATCTGGCGGCGCAGGTCGTCCAAGTCGGCCTCGTGCCCGAACTCGCGCAAGGCGTCCTGCCAGGCCCTGGCGTGGAGGTTGACGGAGTCGATCAGCGTTCCGTCAACGTCGAGGATGACAGCGTGCGGCATGTGGTGTTCTCCCGGCGGCCAGGCGGGGTTAGCGTAGGAGGGCCAGCCGGGTTCCCGCTCCCTCCCCTCAATCCGCTTGGAGCACCGGCGCCCGGCGGTGCCGCGTCGCGTGCTCGTAGGCGTAGGCATAGGCCAGCAAATCCGCCTCGCTCCACATGCGGCCCACGAAGATCAGGTTGAACGGCGCGCCCGACGCATAGTACCCCGCCGGCACCGTGACGCCCGGCAGCCCCGCGATGTTGATCTCGCCCACCGTCGTCTCATGGATCGTCTCCGTCCCGTGCAGCGGCGGCAGCGCCGAGCGCATCTGCGGGAAGGCCAGCGCGTCCAGCCGTTCCCGCTCGAACACCGCGTCGAAGATTTCCAGGTAGGCTTCCCTGGCCGCGATGAACTCCGACATGTCCGGCGGGCGTGCCGGGTCGGCGAGGCAGGCGGCGAACTGCGGCAGGGCGGTCATGAAGCCCAGCACGCCGGAGGGGCCGAAGGCGTCCTCCTTCGCGGTAGCCGCGGCGAACTCGGCGAAGCCGCGCAGCGCCGCGCCCGGTCCCAGCCGCTCCAGGTATTTCTGCATGTCGTAGGGCACGGATTCGAGGCCGCGGGCGTCGAACTCGCCCGGCGGCACGGTCGGCGCGCGCAGGTCGGCGAAGCCCGAGCCGCGGAACGGGTCCTCGACCAGCACGGCGCCCTGCGCTTCCAGCTCGCTCTTGGCCCTGCCGTACAGCGCCGCGGCCTCCTCCGACACCGGCTGGTCGCGCCAGCCCGGGCCGTACAGCCCGATCCGCTTGCCGCGCATCGCCTCCGGATGCAGCCGCGAGGCGTAGCCGCCCTTCGGGCGGTGGCCGATGCCCGCGACCGTCTTCGGGTCCTCGGCGCTGTAGCCGGCCAGCACGTCGAGCGTGAGCGCCGCGTCCCGCACGCAGCGGGCAATCGGCCCCACCACGTCGCGCAGGCCCGACAGCGGCATGACGCCTGCGTTCGGCACCAGGGCGAAGCTCGGCTTGATGCCGACCAGCGCCTGGGCGGAGGCCGGGTTCTGGATGGAGCCGCCGGTCTCCTCGGCCAGGCCCAGCACGGCCATGCTGGCGGCGACGGCGGTCGCGGTGCCGGCGCTGCTGCCACCGGGCAGGAACTCGCGCCCCGCGGCGTTGAGGGTCGGCCCGGCCCAACTGTCGTTCGCGTGGCTGCCGGTGGCGCTGAGCACGGGGACGTTGGTCTTGCCTAGGATGACGCAGCCCGCCGCCCGCATCCGCGCCACCACGGGGCTGTCCGTGCCGGGCATCAGGTCCACCCCGCCGGTCTTGCCGTGCAGCAGCGACCAGCCGCCGGTGGTCGGGAAGCCCGCCATGTCCATGGGGTCCTTCACCACCACCGGCACGCCCGCGAGCGGCCCCAGCGCCTCGCCCGCCGCCCGTCGCCGGTCGATCTCCCGCGCGTCGGCCAGGGCGTCCGGGTTGAGGAAGATGATGGCATTGTAGTGCGGGTTGTGCTCGGCGATGCGGTCCAGGAACGCCTGCGTCAGCGCCTCCGACGTGATCGCGCCGCTGGCGAAGGCGGACTGCGCCTGCTCCGCGGTCAGCTCAACGAGGTCGATCTTGGCGTCGCTCATCCTGGGAAGCTCCATAGGGTTCATACCGTCATGTGCCGCTCGATCCGCGCTGCCGCCCCAGCGTCTCGGGTGCCGCCCTGCTCGACCACCTCGCCCGCCGTCAGCACGGCGAAGCGGTCGGCCACGGCCAGCGCGAAGGCGACGTTCTGCTCCACCAGCAGCATCGCCGTGCCGTGCATCCGCCGCTCCGCCGCCAGCACGCCCGCCAGGCGGTCCACGACGGAGGGCTGCAACCCCTCCGAGATCTCGTCCACCAGCATGAGGCGGGGCCGGGCGATGATGGCGCGGGAGACCAGCAGCATCTTCTGCTCGCCGCCGGAGAGCGTCCCGGCCTTCTGGCCGAGGCGCTGCAGCAGCACGGGGAAATGCGGCTCGACCAAGGGCAGGCGCTCGCGGAACAGCCGGTCGCCCGGGACGCCGAGGCGCAGGTTCTCGCCCACCGTCAGGTCGGCGAACAGCGCCTGCTCCTGCGCGATGTAGCACAGCGCGCGCCGGGCGATGCGGAACGGCGCGAGGCCGGCCAGGGCCTTCCCGTCGAGCCGCACCCCGCCGGACCGGGGCTGGACGAAGCCCGCGGCCGTGCGCAGCAGCGTCGTCTTGCCCACGCCGTTGCGCCCGAGCAGCGCCACCACCTCGCCGGCGCCCACGCTGAGCGAGACGTCCCGCAGCACCATCGTCGCGCCATACCCGGCCGTCACGTCGGCGAGGCTGAGAAGATCAAGCATGGGCGGCGCCGGCGTAGAGGGTCCGCACGGTGTCCGACTGCACGGCCTCCTCCACCGCGCCGTCCAGCACGACGCGGCCCTGGTGCAGCACGACCACGCGGGACGAGATGCTGCGCACGAAGTCGAGGTCGTGCTCGACCAGCACGATGCAGAGGCGGTGGCGCTGGGCGAGGTCGGCCAGCAGCGCGCCGATGCGGCGCCGCTCCGGCTTGGTCAGCCCGGCGGTCGGCTCGTCCAGCAGCAGCAGCGTGGGTTCGAGCGCCAGCACCATCGCGAGTTCCAGCGACTGCTTCTCGCCGTGGGACAGATGCCGGGTCTCGGTGCCCAGGCGGTCGGCGAGGCCGGTCGCGCGCACCACCTCCAGCGCCGAGCCGGGCAGCGCGATGACGGGCGTGCGGCGGAACAGGGAGGGCCGCTCGATCCGGCTGCGGGCGACGCGCAGGCACTCGGCCACCGTCATGGTCTCGAACACGGAGGCGGTCTGGAACTTGCGCCCCACGCCCAGCGCCGCGCAGCGGTGCGGCGGCAGGCGCCCGATGCCGCGCCCGCCAACCTCGACCAGCCCGGCGCTGCGCTCCCGCCCATCGGCGATGCAGCGCATCAGCGTCGTCTTGCCCGCGCCGTTCGGGCCGATCAGGCTGAGCAGGTCGCCGGCCCGCGCGGTGAACGCGACGCCACGCAGCACCTGCAGGCTGCCGAACCGCTTGTCCAGCGCCTCGACCCGCAGCACCAGGCCGTCCTGGCGCGGCATGGAGGCCGGCGCCTCGACCAGGTGCGGGACGGGGCCGGGC
>CAXTTB010000002.1:18355-21216 GCA_964246905.1 uncultured Acetobacteraceae bacterium
GGAGCAGCGACAGCAGGCCGCCGGGCAGCGCCACCATCACCACCACGAACACCAGGCCGACGATCAGCGCCCAAAGGAACGGCAGCGCGCCGCCCAGGTAGTTGCTGATGGCGTCGATCCCCACCGCGCCCAGGATCGGCCCGGCCACCGTCGCGCGCCCGCCGAGCGCCGTGGCGATCACCAGCTCGGTCCCCGACACGAAGTTGCCCAGCTCCGGCGCGACGACGGCGGTGGCGCCGGCATAGACCCAGCCGGCGGCGGCGCAGACCAAGGCGCAGGCGACGAACAGCAGCAGTTTCAGCCGGGCCGTGGGGATGCCGAGGTACTGGCAGCGCACCTCGTTCTCCCGCATGGCGACCAGCAGGCGGCCGAAGTCGCTGCGGACCAGCGTCGCCGCCCCCGCCGCCACCGCGACCAGCAGCAGCCCGGCGACGCGGAACCAGCTTTCGGTGTCCAGCTCCGGCGCGTCGAACCCCGACAGCCCGCTGCTTGACCCCGTGGTGTTGCCGCCGGCGAAGATGAGCTGCACGAACACGATGGGGAAGACGAGGGTGATGGTGGACACGTAGAGCGGCGACGCGCCGTAGGAGAAGGCGAGCCATCCGACCAGCGCCGCCGCCGCCCCGGCCACGCCGAGGCCCAGCAACAAGCCCAGCAGCCCCGTCGCGGCGCTGAACCCCAAATTGGTGGAGACGAGCGCCAGCGCATAGGCGCCGATGGCGAGGAACGCGGCCTGCGCGAAGCTCAATATGCCGGTGTAGCCCCAGAGCAGATCGACCGTGACCGCGGCCACGGCCAGCAGCAGCGAGCGGGTGAGCACGTTGACGCTGTAGGTGTCGAGCACCCAGGGCGCGGCCAGCACCGCCGCCGCCCCGGCCAGCGTCAGCGCCGCCGGCAGCACGCGGCGGATGTCACGCACGGGCGAAGCCCGCCGGGCGCACGCGCAGGATCACCGCGGCCAGCACCGCGACCGTCATGCCGCCCAGCACGGCGTTGAGATAGGTCGAGACCAGCACCTGCGCCGCCCCGAGCACCAGCGCCGCCGCCGCCATGCTGACCAAGGACGAGCCGGACAGCAGCACCAGCATGAACGCGCCGACCAGCCACGGCACCCCCATGTTCGGGTCCACGCTCGACAGCGGCACCACCAATGCCCCAGCCAAAGAGGCGAGCGCCGACCCCAGGCTGAAGCTCGCGAACCGCACCGCCGCGCTGTTCACGCCGAGCGACTGCGCCAGGCTCTCGTTGGCGATGACCGCGCGGGTGACGAGGCCGAGCCGGGTGCCGTGCAGCACCAGCGCGATGGCCCCCGCCAGCAGCACGGCCACCACGACCAGCAGCAGCCGGTATTGCGAGTACGTCGCCCCCAGCACGGTGGCGGCACCGGACAGCGGACTCTGCGCGAACTGCACCTGCCGCCCGAAGGCCAGGGTGATGACCTGCCCGATGACGATGCCGAGGCCCCAGGTCGCGAGGATGGCGTCGAGCGGACGCCGGTACAGCGGGCGCAGCACCGCCCGCTCCATCACAGCACCCGCCAGCAGCCCGGCCAGCGCCGCCGCCGGCAGGCTCAGCCACGGGTTCCACCCGGCCCACGTGACCAGCAGCGCCGCGTAGCCGCCGACCGTCAGCATGGCGCCATGGGCGAAGGAGATGATGCCCATGACGCCGAACACGATCAGCAGGCCCAGCGCCACGACGTACAGGATCGCCGCCGTGGTCACGATGTCGAGCAGCAGGCCCATCCGAAGGCTACTTCAGGTTCGGGCACTGCGCGCCGGGGTCCACGTCCTTCGCGGTCTGCAGGATCTTCACGCTGCCGTCCGGCTGCACCTGGCCCAGGTACATCGTCAGCGGCGCGTGGCGCTCCTTGTTCATCCGGATGGGGCCGCGCGGCCCGTCGAAGGAGACCTCCGCCAACGCCTTGGTCACGCCGTCCGCGGCCGTGCCGCCCGCGCGCTCCACCGCCGCCTTGTAGAGATAGACCGCCTCGTACTGCGGCACCGACAGGTCGTTGGGCGTGAGCAGCGCGCTGCCGAACTTGGCGCGCATGGCCTGGAGGAACGCCGTGTTGGCCGGGGTGTCCACGCTGGTGTAGTAGGAGCCGGAGATGTAGATGCCGGCCGCGTCCGCCCCCATCGTCTTGGCCGTGCCCTCATCGACGCCGAGGTTGCCGACCAGCGCGTTGATGCCAGCCGCCTTGTACTGCTTGGTGAGCGTCACGTTCGGCACGCCGCCCGCGGTGGACAGGATCAGCGCGTCGGGGTTGGCCGCCCGCACCTTGCTGATGATCGCCGTCCAGTCGCCCGCGTCCATCGGCTGGTACTCGTCGCCGACGACCTTGCCGCCATGCGCCTCGATGTACTGCTTCGCATACGACAGCATCCCGCGGCCGAAGGCGTAGTCGCTGCCGATCAGGAAGAACGTCTTGGCGCCCTTGTCCTTCAGGAAGTAGTCGATCACCGGCGCTTCCTGCTGCTCCGGCACCCAGGCGTCCACGAACATGTAGCGGTTGCAGGAGTGGCCCTCGTAGTACGAGGTGTAGATGAACGGCGTCTTGCCCCGGGTCACGATGGGCAGCCCGGCGTTGCGCGCCGCACTCGTTTCCATCGAGATCAGCACATCGACCTTCTTCTGGAACACCAGGCTGTCGAACGCCCGCTGCGCGCCCGCTGCCCCGCTGCCGTCGTCGGCCACATCGAGCGCCAAGGGACGGCCGAGCACGCCGCCCTTCGCGTTGATCTCCGCCACCGCAAGCTCCGCCGCCTGCACGACGGAGGGCGCGACCACGCTGTTCGCCCCGCTCAGCCCGATGGGCACGCCGATGCGGATGGGCGCCTGGGCATGGGCGGACGCCGCCA
>CAXTTB010000002.1:21316-26844 GCA_964246905.1 uncultured Acetobacteraceae bacterium
GACTTGGCGAGCAGCATGTGCACGCCCTTGTTGCCGTCCACGGTCTGCGTCACCCGCAGGTCGCCGATCAGCGAGCACAGCATGTAGGCCTGGTTGCGCGACAGGTTGGTGCGGCGGCAGACGTGCTTCACCATCTCCCGCACCGCCTGCTTGGCGGCGTCGTCCAGGTCCTCGTCGAGGCCGATGGACATCAGGTGCGTGGGCGTCTCGGCGAACGGGAAATCGACCTCCAGGTCCTTGCGGACGGTGAGGCGGAAGGTGCCGGACAGGCCGGTTTCCAGCGCCGTGATGCACACCTCGCCGTCGCCCTGCACGCCGTGGCCGTCGCCCGCCATGAACAGCGCGCCCTCGTTGAACACGGGCAGGTACAGCGTCGTGCCGGGTTTCAGTTCCTTGTTGTCCATGTTGCCGCCGAAGGCGCGCGGCACCGGGGAGCCGCAGCGGCCCCACGCCTTGGGCGGCGCCACGCCGATGATGCCGAAGAACGGGTCGAGCGGCAGCTCCGTGCCCCAGGGCAGCGTGCAGACGCGGCGTTCGCGGTCGATGGCGGGATGGATGGTCTCGTAGTCCGTGAACTCCTCCGGCAGCGTGCCGAGCAGCGGCAGGATGGCGACGAAGCCCCAGTCCATCGTGGGCTGGGCGTCGAGGATATCGACCTGCAGCGTGTCGCCGGGCTGCGCGCCGCGCACATAGACCGGCCCGGTGATGAAGTGCGGGCCGGGGCCTTCCGGCAGGGTCTTCAGCGCCGCCAGGTAGTCCGCGGGCACGCGCGACATCTCGGGCAGGCTGGCCATGCCGCCGGCCGGGAACGAGTAGAGCTTCACGGTGTCGCCGGACTCGACCTCCAGCACCGGCGGGCTGGCCGCGTCGAGGTAGCCGAGGACCATCTTGTCCGGCGTGGCCGGGATCTCGTGATGCTGCGCCATGGCGGTTCCTTTGTTGAACTCAGGTTAACGAGCGGTGCATGTCCGGCCCAGCGACGTCCAGCCTGTCACCGCGACGCCGCGTCGAACACGGCGTGGCTCCAGGCGCCCGCCGGCTTCCTGGTGATGACGGGGTCGCCGCCGCTGGCCATCAGCTCGTCCACCGTGCGGTCATAGGCGGCGGGATCGAGGTAGCCCATCCGCTTCGGGTCGGCGCCGAGCAGTTTTGCGACGTCGCCCATCATGCGCTTCTGGTGCGCGGCCGTCTGCGTGCCTGCCGTGTCGTTCGCCAGCACGACCTGCACCGCCTCATCCTGATGCGCCGCCGCGTACTGCCAGCCTTTCAGCGAGGCCCGCAGGAACCGGGCGAGGACCGCGACGGCTGCCGGGTCGGCCAGCTTGCGTTCGGTGGTGTAAAGCCCGTCCTCCAGGGTGGCGACGCCCTGGTCCTCGTAGCGGAACACCTGGAGCTGGTCGGCCGTCATGCCGGCCTCGATCAGTTGCCAATACCCGTTGTAGCTCATGGTGGAGATGCAGGCCGCCTGCTTCCGCAGCAGCGGATCGAAGCCGAGGTCCTGCTTCAGCACGGTCACGCCGTCCGGGCCGCCGCTGATCGGCAGCTTGAGCTTGGCCATCCAGGCGAGGAACGGGTACTCGTTGCCGCTGAACCACACGCCGAGCGTATGGCCCTTGAACTGCGCCGGGCTGGACACGCCGCTGTCCCGGCGGCAGGTCAGCTCCATGCCGGACGTCTCGAAGACCTGCGCGATGTTGACGAGCGGCACGCCCTTGTCCCGCTCGGCGAGTGCGGAGGGCATCCAGTCCACGATCACGTCCGCGCCGCCGCGGGCGAGGCCCGGGGCCGGGCGGATGTCCGGCCCGCCCCGGTTGGTCGTCACGTCCAGCCCGGCCTCGGCATAGAAGCCCTTCGCGGCGGCGACGTAGTATCCGGCGAACTGCGCCTGCGGCACCCACTTCAGTTGCAACGTGAGGGTGTCCGCGGCTCGGGCATGGGCGGCGAGGCCGCACAGCACGGCGGCGGCGAGCAGGAAGCGTTGCATGGCAAGGGGGTTCCGGATGTTCAACGGAACGGAGGGTGCCAGAACGCGGCCCGGCGTTCCAGCAGCGGCAAGGCGGCACGCCGGCCGGCGGGAGCGTCGTCACGCGCGCTGCCCGGCCAGGAAGCCGCACAGCGCCGCGTTAAACGCCTCCGGCTCCGTCACGGTGGAGCCGTGGCCGCCCTCGGCCGTGACCCACAGGCGCGCGCCGGGGATGCCGGCGGCCAGGGTCTCCGACGCCGTCCAGGGCACCAGGAGGTCATCCCGCGCCGCGGCCACCAGCGTCGGGCAGGCGATCTCCCCCAGCCGGTCTGCAACGTCGAAGGCGAGCAGCGCCGCGATGCGTTTCAGCAGCGTGTCCGTGCCTTGGAAGTGCGCGACCACGTGCTGGTGCTCGTGGGCCAGGCGCTCCGCGTTGCGGGCCATCCAGGGCGCCGGGTAGAGGAACAGCGGCTGCGCCCGCACGTAGGCCTCGGGGCCGATACGCAGCAGGTCGCGGCGCACGTCGAAGCAGCGCGTGGTGTGGGCGTCGCCCCGCGCCCAGGCGTTCACGAGGACGAGGCTGCCGATGCGGTCCGGACGCCGCAGCGCGAGGTCCAGCCCGACCAGGCCGCCGAGCGCATGGCCGACGAAGTGGCAGCGCGCGACACCGAGCGCGTCCAGGATCTCCGTCACGTCGTCCGCCATGGCGGCGATGGAATAGGGATTGGGCAACGGCCCGGCGCTCCGCCCAGTGCCGCGCTGGTCGTACGTCACGACGCGGAAGCACCGGCACAGCGCCTCGAGCTGCGGCGCCCAGAACGCCCCGGCGCCGCCGAGGCCGGAGGACAGCAGCACCGTCCCGTTCCCGCTCAGTGCCTCCGCGTGGACCTCGAAATGCACCGCGCGTTCAGGCCGGCGTGCCGATATGCGCCGTGGTGGCGACCTCCACCAGGGCGTCCGGCTTCACCAGGCCGCACTGGACGCAGTAGCGCGCCGGCTTGTCGCCGGGGAAGAACTCGGCGTATGCAGCGTTGATCGCGGCGTAGTTCGCCCAGTCGGTGATGAAGATCGCGTTGAACGTCACGTCGGCCATGGTGCCGCCGGCGGCCTCGACCACCGACTTGATGGTGTTCAGCACGTGCCGGGCCTGCGCCGCCGGGTCGCCGACGTGCACGACGTTGTTGTCCCGGTCGAAGGGCAGCGTGCCGGACACGTAGAGCACCCCGTCGGCGAGGGCGCCCGGCGAGTACGGGGCGAGCGGCTTGCCGCTGCCTGCGGGGATGATCGGCTTCATGGGCATGAGGGTTCCTATGCGCTGTCGGCGGGCGGCGCCTGCAGGACCGCGCCGGAGAAGTCGGCCACGGTCGAGACCCAGCCGAAGAACGTCTCGATGTTGTAGAGCGCCGCGGCTTGCGCGAACTCCGGCCCGGCCTGATGCGTGGCGTCCGCCAGCACGATCCCGAAGTACTCGAGGTGGAAGGCGTCGCGCAGCGACGATTCGACGCAGACGTTCGTCGCGACCCCGGCGAACACCAGGTTGCGGATGCCGCGGGCGCGCAGCAGGCTGTCGATGTTGGTGTTGAAGAACACGCTGTAGCGGGTCTTCGGGATCACGATGTCGCCGGGCTGCGGCGCCAGGGCATCGACGAGGGCGTAGTCCCACCCGCCCTTGGCCAGGAGCGTTCCTTCCAGCTCCGGCCGGGCACGCATGGTCTTCAGCGCGTTGGACTTGTGCCAGTTGGGGGAGCCAGGGCCGCCCGCCTCGACGTAGCCGGGGTCCCAGCCGTTCTGCAGGAAGACCACCTGGATGCCGGCGGCGCGGGCCGCCTCCACTGCGGCCACGACCCGTCCGGTCGCGGCGGCCGCGCCCGCGATGTCGAACCCGGCGATGTCGAGGTAGCCGCCCGGCGAGGCGTAGGCGTTCTGCATATCGACGACCACCAGCGCGGTCTTGCCCGGCTCGATGCGGATCGGTTCGGGCCGGGCCGGCAGCACGACGGCGGGGCCGGTCGGCTCCAGGCCGGACAGTTGGGTTCCGCTCGCCTCCATCCCGCTCCCTCCGCCTGCTGCCACGGTCAACGCATGAACCATGCCATGCAGGCTAGGCCCCGAACATCGCCTTCTTGATGATCGCGTGCACGCCCCAGTTCGCGTCCACCACCTGCGTCACCCCGAAATCCACGCCGACCGAGATCAGCGAGATCGCCTCGTCCTCCGTCAGGCCCTTGGCGTTCATCAGGAACTGCCGCGCCTTGCGGAAGGCGTCGCGCATCGCGAGGTCGAGCGAGGACTTGCTGGCGATGTCGTCCTGCGCGGTGGGGCCGAGCTGCTGCAGGTAGTCGGGGTAGCTGAACCCGCACATCAGCCACTCGCTGGCGGTCTCGATCATCGGGAAGTCGAGGCCCTCCAGCGGCGTGCCGGCCAGGTCGGACTTGCGGTGCAGGATGAACTGGAAGGTGCCGGTCATCGAGCACTCGATGGCGGTGCCGCACAGCTCGCTGTCGCCCTGGCTCGCGTGCGGGTCGCCGACCGAGAACAGCGCGCCCTCGACGGCGACGGGATAGTACATCGTGGCGCCCTTGCCGATCCGCCAGTTGTCGATGTTGCCGCCGAAATAGGCAGGCGGGATGCTGTTCACGAGGCCGGCCTCCCGCGGCGCCACCGTCATGGTGCCGAAATGCGGGCGCACCGGCACCCGGATGTTCTTGAGCACGCCGTGGTTCTCCCGCACCGTCGCGTGGTCGATGGGGACGCCCGGGTAGTCGTAGATCGCGTGCCGCACGCCGGACGGGTCGGTCTGCGGGGTGTAGGTGAAGTTGTACACGGCCTGCGCCCAGTCCCGCCCGCCTGCCGCGTCAAGCTCGTATATCGTCACCACCTCCCGCGGCCTCGGCTCGGTCAGCAGGTCCTTGTACTGGAAGCCCCACCAGGCCGCGAGGTTGGTGCCGAAGGCGCGGCCCTTGTAGGCCGGGTTGGCGCAGGGGCGCAGCTTGGTGTCGAGGATGCGGACCTCCAGCACGTCGCCGGGCATGGCGCCGCGGATGGCGACCGGGCCGGTGCAGATGTGCACCCCGGCGCCGCCGCCCGCGCCCACGGCGGCGTCCATGGCGCCGGCGCCGCGCCGGTTCACCGCCTTGCTGTCGCGCGTCCAGGCATAGACGCTCTCGGCGCCCGGGTCGCCGCGCACCATGCGGTCCATGTCGTCGCTCGCCTGGTGGGTCAGCGTCTCGATGGTGACGAAGTCGCCCGGCGCGATCTCCAGCCGCGGCTTGAGGTCCCGGCTGAAATAGCCCCAGTGCACGGTGTCGGCGTTGACCGGGAGGTAATGGTAGGACGGCTCGCCCGGCTGGCGCGCGGCGCGGCTTTGCGCCAAAGCGGGCGTGACCAAGGACGCGCCGCCTGCCAGGACTGCCGCGGCACCGCCGGTCGCGACGAAGCCGCTGCGCAGGAAAGCGCGGCGCTCGGCGCTCAGGTCGTCGCGCAGGGCGGCGCGATGCGCCTCGAAATCGGGACAGTTCGCGTCATCGCCTTGGCACATCGGTCAACCCCGTCCTTGTGTCGGCCC
>CAXTTB010000003.1:0-26374 GCA_964246905.1 uncultured Acetobacteraceae bacterium
CCTTCGTCGATTGGCAGATCCAGCAGGGCACCCACGGCATCGTCCCGGTGGGCACTACTGGGGAAAGCCCGACGCTCAGTCATGACGAGCACCGCCGCGTGGTCGAGATCGCGGTGGAGGTCGCGGCCGGGCGGGTGCCGGTGGTGGCCGGCGCCGGGTCGAACAGCACGGCGGAGGCTATCGAGCTGACCCGGCACGCCAAGGCGGCGGGGGCCGACGCCGCGCTGGTCGTCACGCCCTACTACAACAAGCCGACCCAGCAGGGCATGATCCTGCACTACACTGCCATCGCCGATGCGGTCGATCTGCCGATCATCATCTACAACATCCCGTCGCGCAGCGTGGTCGATATGGGCGTCGAGACCATGGCGCACCTGGCGCAGCACCGGAACATCGTGGGCGTCAAGGACTCCACCGCCAACCTGGCGCGGCCGCTGCACACACGGCGCGCGTGCGGGGCCGGGTTCGTGCAGATGTCGGGAGAGGACCACACGGCGCTGGCGTTCCTGGCCGCCGGCGGCCATGGCTGCATCAGCGTGACCGGCAACATCGCGCCCCGGCTGTGCAGCGAGATGCACCGTGCCTGGCAGGACGGCCAGACCGGGCAAGCCATGGCGATCCAGGACCGGCTTCTGGCGCTGCACGACGCGATGTTCGTCGAGAGCAACCCCGGCCCGGTGAAGTATGGTGCCAGCCTCATGGGCCATGGCAGCAGCCATTGCCGGCTGCCGCTGGCGCCGGTGTCGGACGACACGCGGGCGCAGGTGCGGTCCGCGATGCTCGACGCCGGGCTGCTGAATTAGGACGGCACCGCGTGGCGGACAGCAAGACCAAGAAGAAGTCGGGCCTGATCTCGCACGGCATCGCCGCGCAGAACAGGAAGGCGCGGTTTGACTACACGATCAAGCAGACGATGGAGGCCGGGCTGGTGCTGCGCGGCCCCGAGGTGAAGTCGCTGCGCCATGGCCGCGCGACGCTGACCGAGGCCTGGGCGGGAGAGCGGGAGGGCGAGCTGTTCCTGTTCAACTGCTACATCCCGGAGTACCAGGCCGGCGTGCTGTCCCGGTTCGAGCCGCGGGCGCCGCGCAAGCTCTTGCTGAAGCGCAAGCAGATCGGCGAGCTGGTCGGCGCTTCGACCCGGGACGGGCTGACGCTCGTGCCGCTGCAGATCCACTTCAACGACCGCGGCGTGGCCAAGGTGCTGCTGGGCGTAGGCGAAGGCCGGAAGAAGCAGGACAAGCGGCAGGCCATCGCGGCACGCGACTGGCAGCGCGACAAGGCCCGGCTGATGCGGGACAAGGGCTGACTGTTGCCCCGGCCGCCGCGATGCCTAGATGCAAGGCAGCAATGCAGGGGACGGGCAGCATGGGCATTTCGCGACGGTTGGCGTTGATCGGCGGCGCGGCGCTGGCCGGCATGGCTGCAGGGCCGGCCCCTGCCACGGCATGGTCGTTCGAGTTTCCCTCCATCGACGAGGGCGTGCTGCGGCTGGCAGACTACCAAGGCAAGGTGCTGCTGGTCGTCAACACGGCCTCCTTTTGCGGGTTCACGCCTCAGTACCGCCAATTGGAGGCGCTGCACCGGCGCCTGTCGCCGCAGGGGTTCGCGGTGATCGGGGTGCCCAGCCAGGACTTCGGCCAGGAAAGCGGGTCGAACGGCGAGGTCAAGGCGTTCTGCGAGGCGGCGTTCGGCGTCGATTTCCCCATGGCCGGCCTCGGCCACGTGCGCGGCGCTGCCGCATCGCCGTTCTACCGCTGGGTGCGCGAGCAGCGGCGGTGGGAGCCGGACTGGAATTTCAACAAGGTGCTGATCGGGCGGGACGGCGCCATCGCCGGGACCTTCGGTTCGAGCGACGAGCCAGACCGCGGGCGCCTCGCCACCGCGATCCAGGCGACGATGAGCCGGGCTTAGGGAGTTGGCGGCTTGCCCGTGACCCGCGTCACGAGGTCGGAGACCACCTGCTCGAACATCTCGCGCGTCAGCAACCCGGTGTTCGTGTTGTAGCGGGAGACATGATAACTGTCCGCCAGCAGCAGGCCGCCCGGCAACTCGGCCACGTTCCCGTGCTGGAAACGGATGCGGGCCGCGGGAAGGCCGCAAGCGCGCAGGACAGCGGCATGGGCCAGGACGCCAAGCGCCAGCACGGCCCGCAGCCTCGGCAGGGCTTTCAGCTCCGCGGCAAGGAAGCGGTTGCAGGTCCGCGTCTCGACGGGCTGCGGCAGGTTGGCGGGCGGCACGCAGCGCACGGCGTTCACCACGCGGCAGCCGTGGAGTTCCATGCCGTCGTCGGGCCGGGCGTCATACGTGCCGGTCGCCAGGCGGAACCGGATCAAGGTCTCGTAGAGCAGGATGCCGGCATGGTCGCCGGTGAACGGCCGCCCGGTGCGGTTGGCGCCCTTGACGCCGGGCGCCATGCCGACGACCAGGATCGCGGCGTCGGGATCGCCGAGGCTCGGGACGGGGCCGTTGAACCAGTCGGGGTGGCTCTCCTGGTTCGCATGGCGGTAGGCCACCAGCCGGGGGCAGAGCGGGCAATCGCGCGGGGGCTGCTCAACTGGCATGGGATGGGCGGGGTGTCTGGTCATCCATGCCGAAGCGGGATGCCGGTCGCCGCATGAACGGTCAAGCCTTGATGGGAGGCGTGCGGGATGTTCCAGACGATCCTGGTCGCGATTGGCGCCAACCTCGCCTCCGCTGAGGGACGCACGCCGCTCGAAACCTGCCGGTGGGCGGCCATGCGGCTTGAACAGTTGCCCGGCCTTGAGCTGCGGAAGGCGTCGCGTTGGTTCGTCACGGAGCCGGTCCCCGCGTCGGACCAGCCGCGCTTCATCAACGGCGCGGCCTGGCTGAGCGGCGCCGCCGAGCCTTGCCGCCTCTTGGAATCGCTGCACGCCATCGAGGCGGAGGCAGGCCGGGTCCGCGGCGTCCCAAACGCGGCGCGCACCTTGGACCTTGACCTGCTCGCGATGGACGATTTGGTCATGGCGGGGCCGAGGCTCGTTCTGCCGCATCCGCGGCTGCAGGACCGCGCCTTCGTGCTGGCCCCGCTCGACGACATCCGGCCGGATTGGACGCATCCGGTGCTGCATGTCAGCGTTTCCACCATGCTGGCGGCGGTGTCGGGCCAGAACATACGGGCATTGTAGCCAGCCCTTGCTGAACGCGCGGTCCTCGCTTAAATGGATCATTCAACCGACATCAATGATGGGGGCCGGACGCATGGCGCGCGTGACCGTAGAAGATTGCGTTCAGAAAGTTCCGAACCGCTTTGAGCTTGTCCTGCTCGCCGCGCAACGTGCTCGCAACTTGAGCCGTGGCGAGGAACTGACGATCGACCGCGACCACGATAAGAACCCGGTCGTGGCGCTGCGCGAGATCGCCGAGGAGACGGTCGCGTTGCCGCTCCTGGAGCAGGACCTCATCAAGTCGCTGTCCCGCTCGCCGGAGCCGGAACCTGCCGACGAGGAGGTTTTGGACCTGATCCCGACGGACCAGAACATTTTCGGCCTGCAAGACGTGTCGGCGGAGGAAGAGGCCTCGGCGATGCCGGTCGGCGACCTGTCGCCGGACGACATCGAGGCAGCCATCGAGGCGGAGCTTGGCGGCCGTTCGCGCCGTTAGACCAGACATTACGGAAAGGGGCCGGCCGTGACGGGTCGCACGCCGCGCCCTGTCCGCGCGCCTGACGGCTTGGCCTCGTCCGACACCCGGCTGCCCGAATGCCGGTCGAGGCTGACCGGAAAGATACTGGCTTACGACCCCAAGGCGGATATGGGCTTGCTTGACGCGGCCTATTCGCTCGCCGCGCAGGCTCACGGGCAGCAGATGCGGGAAAACGGCGACCCCTACATCACCCATCCCATCGCGGTGGCGGAGATCCTGGCGGGGTATCGCCTGGACACTGCAAGCATCGTAACCGCCTTGCTGCATGACGTCATCGAGGATACCTCGGTCACGCTTCCTGCCTTGGAGCGGCAGTTCGGCCCGGCCATCGGCGGGCTGGTGGACGGCGTCACCAAGCTGACCCGGCTTGAGCTGCAATCAGACCGCACCAAGCAGGCGGAGAACTTCCGCAAACTGGTGCTGGCCATGAGCAAGGATATCCGCGTCCTGCTGGTGAAGCTGGCCGACCGGCTGCACAACATGCGGACGCTGCACTACGTGCAAAGCCCCGAGCGCCGGATGCGCACGGCGCGGGAGACGATGGAGATCTATGCGCCGCTTGCCGAGCGGATCGGCATGGACGCGCTGAAAACGGAGCTGCAATTGCTGGCCTTCGCGCAGATCGAGCCGGAGGCGTTCGACACCATCCAGGCCCGGCTCAACTTCCTGCGTGGCCAAGGGGCCGACGTGATCGAGGAGGTGCGGGCGGAACTGGACCGCATCTGCGCCGAGGGCGGCGCCGCGCCCATCGAGATCACCGGGCGCGAGAAGTCGCCCTACTCGATCTGGGAGAAGATGCAGCGCCGCAACGTGGCGTTCGAGCAGTTGTCGGACATCATGGCGTTCCGCGTCGTGATGCCGTCCCGCGATGCCTGCTACATCGCCCTTGGCGCGGTCCATGCGGCGTATCCAGTGATCGCCGGGCGGTTCAAGGACTACATCTCGACGCCGAAGTCCAACGGCTACCGCAGCCTGCATACCGGCGTGACCCTGCGGGAGCCGCGCAACCAGAAGATCGAGGTGCAGATCCGCACGGCCGACATGCACGACGTGGCGGAGAACGGCGTCGCGGCGCATTGGCTGTACAAGCAGCAGGACGCCTCTTCCAGCGAGTTGCAGCGGTTCCGCTGGGTGCAGGACCTTCTGGAAATCCTGGAGAATTCGCAGGCTGCCGATGAGTTCCTGGAGAACACCAAGCTCGAGCTGTACCAGGACCAGGTATTCTGCTTCACTCCGAAGGGCCAGTTGATCGAGTTGCCGCGCGGGGCGACCAGCATCGACTTCGCCTATGCCGTGCACAGCCAGGTCGGCGACAAGTGCGTGGGCGCCAAGGTGAATGGGCGGCTGATGCCGCTCCGGCACGAGCTGCAGAACGGCGACCAGGTCGAGATCATGACGGCGCGCGACGGCGTGCCGTCCCCGGCGTGGGAGCGGTTCGTCGTCACCGGCAAGGCACGGGCGCGCATCCGGCGCTACATCGCCCAGCAGCAGCGGCAGAACAACCTCGACGCCGGCCGGGCGGCGCTGGCGAAGGCGTTCCGGCAGGAGGGCCTCGATGGCTCGGAGAAGGTGCTGGAAGCCGGGTTGAAGGGCCTCAAGGCGGCGTCGCTGGATGACCTTTATGTCGCGGTCGGCAACGGCAACATCGGGCCGAAGGATGTCGTGCACGCGGCCTATCCGGAACTGCGCCAGGCGCCGCGGGCGCCGCGCATGTTGCCGAGCCTGCCGCCGCGGCCTGGCCGGGTGGCGGCGCGCGACGGCGGCATCCCGATCACCGGGCTGGTGACGGGCATGGCGGTGCACTACGCCGGGTGCTGCCACCCGTTGCCGGGTGACCAGATCGTCGGGATCGTCACGACCGGCAAGGGCGTCACGATCCACACGGGAAATTGCCAGACGCTTGAAAGCTTCGCCGCGACGCCGGAGCGGTTCATCGACGTGGGCTGGGAGGCGCCCTTGCCGCTCGCCAACGGTAAGCCCGCCACCCATGTCGGGCGGATCAGCGCCATTGCGGTGAACCAGCCGAACACGCTGGCCAGCCTGACCAACGCCGTCGCGAAGCATGAGGGCGCGGTGACGAACCTCAAGATCACCAACCGGCAGCAGGACTTCTTCGAGGTCGTGCTGGACGTGGAGGTGCGGGACCTCCGGCATCTGTCGAACGTGATCGCCGGGCTGCGGGCGGCCAGCGGCGTGACCCAGGTCGAGCGGGCGCGTGGGTGAATTGATGGAGTCGTCTTGATCCTGGGACTCGGCTCGGACCTCTGCGACATCCGGCGGATCGAGGCTGTGATGGCCCGGTTCGGCGACCGCTTCCTTGAGCGCGTGTTCACGCCGGTCGAGCGCGCCCGCGCCCTGCGGCGCACCGCCAGCCTCCATGCCCCCACCTTCGCCAAGCGGTTCGCCGCCAAGGAGGCCTGCGCCAAGGCGCTCGGCACCGGGTTCCGCCTGGGGGTCTTCCATTCGGACATGGGTGTGGTGAACCTGCCGTCGGGACAGCCGACCTTGGCGTTGACCGGAGGGGCGCAGGCCCGTCTGCTCGCCCTGGTGCCGCCCGGGATGCAGCCCAGGGTGGCGTTGACGGTAACGGACGAGTATCCGTATGCGTTCGCGCAGGTGGTGATCTCGGCGTTGCCGACGGCCGGGGTTCCTTGACACGGGGCGGCGGCGTCGGCTTGATCCCGCCACCCTCGTGAACCGGATCACCTCTGCATAATGGCGAACCAAAAACCGGGTGGCTTGATCGAGAACGTCAAGACCATCGTCTATGCCGGCCTGATCGCAATCGGCATCCGCACCGTCGCGTTCGAACCCTTCAACATCCCATCCGGCTCGATGATCCCGACATTGCTGATCGGCGATTACCTGTTCGTGGCAAAGTACAGCTATGGCTACTCCCGGTATTCGATCCCGTTCGCGCCTGACCTGTTCAACGGGCGGGTGTTCGGGCGGCTGCCGGACCGCGGAGATGTCGCGGTGTTCAAATGGCCCCGGGACAACCAGACCGACTACATCAAGCGCATCGTCGGCCTGCCCGGCGACCGCATCCAGATGAAGTCCGGCCAGCTCTTTATCAACGGCGCCCTCGTGCCGCGCCAGGCCGAGGGCAACTACACGGACGACGAGCAGGGGTCGCGCACCGTCACCCAGCTCTATATGGAAACGCTCCCGGGCGGCCGGCAGCACGACATCATCAAGATGTACGAGGAAGGCGGGCTGAACAGCACGCCGGAGTTCAAGGTGCCCGAGGGCCACGTGTTCGCCATGGGCGACAACCGGGACAACTCCAGCGACAGCCGCGACCCGAACGGCGGCGTGGGCTTCGTGCCGGTCGAGAACCTGGTAGGCCGCGCGGAGTTCATCTTCTTCTCGATCGACGGCTGGGCGCCGTGGTGGGAGGTCTGGAACTGGCCGTTCGAGATCCGCTGGACCCGGTTGCTGCACGGCATCACTTGACCGGCGCGGGCGACGCGCCTTCCCCCGATCCGGCGGTCCAGTCCCGGGCGGCCGAGGCCATCCTTGGCCACAGCTTCGCCCGCCCCACCTTGCTGCATGAGGCATTGACCCACCGTTCAGCCGCGCATGGCCGTCGCGGCCAGCTTCGCCGGGGCGAGCGGCGCGGCGTCGGCTCGAACGAGCGGCTGGAGTTTATCGGCGACCGCGTGCTGGGCCTGGTCATGGCGGACTGGCTGATCGAGCGGTTCCCCGACGAGCAGGAAGGCGAGTTGGGACCGCGGCACGCGCACCTGGTGTCGCGCAAGGTGCTGGCGATGATCGCGGAGGCGGCCGGGCTGTCGGAGGCCTTGGCGGTCGCGCCGAACGAGGCGCGGGCCGGCGTGGGCCAGCTTGCCAACGTGCTGGCCGACGCGATGGAGGCGATGATCGGGGCGCTGTACCTCGACGCCGGGCTGCCGGCGGCGCAGCGTTTCGTGCGGCGGGCCTGGCAGCCGGCGATGGATTCGCTCGTGCTGCCGCCGAAGGACCCGAAGACGACGCTTCAGGAGTTGCTGATGGCGCGGCGGCTGGCGCTGCCCATCTATGAGGTCGTGGACCGCAGCGGCCCGTCGCACGCGCCGGAGTTCGTCATCAGCGTGTCGGCGTGCGACCAGACGGGCACCGGACGCGCCGGCAGCAAACGCCTGGCCGAACGCCTAGCGGCGGCCGATCTGCTTGAAAGATTGCGTGCATGACCGATCAACCCGGCACAGAACAGAATATCGGGCCGCGCTGCGGCTTCGTCGCCATCGTGGGGGCGCCGAACGCCGGCAAGTCCACGCTGCTGAACCGGCTGACCGGCGCCAAGCTGTCCATCGTGACGCCCAAGGCGCAGACGACGCGGTTCCGCGTGCTCGGCATTCTGATGCGCGGGCCGAGCCAGATCCTGCTGGTCGATACGCCCGGCATCTTCCGCCCGCGCCGCAAGCTGGACCGCGCCATGGTCAAGGCGGCCTGGACCGGGGCGGAGGACGCGGACCTCACGCTGCTGCTGGTCGATGCCAAGGCGGGCGCGACGGAAGGGGTGCTCGCCATCGCCCGGCAGATCGCCGAGCGCGGGCGGCGGGCCTGGATGGTGCTGAACAAGATCGACCTGATCGCGGCGCACACCCTGCTGCCGCTGACCGCCCAACTGAGCGCGGTCCTGCCGGCGGAGCAGACCTTCATGGTCAGCGCCGCGACCGGGGGCGGGCTGGACCGCCTTCTGGACGCTTTGGCCGCCGGGGTGCCGGCCGGGCCGCACCTTTACCCCGACGACGACCTCACCGACCTGCCGGACCGGCTGCTGGCGGCTGAACTGGTGCGGGAGCAGATCTTCCTGCAGATTCAGGAGGAGATCCCGTACGGCACCACGGTGGAGACGGAGAACTGGCAGGAGAAGCCGGACGGATCGATACGGGTCGAGGCGACGGTCTATGTCGCACGGGCCGGGCACAAGGCGATCCTGATCGGCGCCGGGGGCGGGCGCATCAAGGAGATCGGCGCCCGCGCCCGCAAGGAGCTGACCAGCCTGCTCGAACGCCCGGTGCACCTGTTCCTGAACGTGAAGGAGCGCGCCGGCTGGGATGAGGAGGGCGCGCGGCTGCGGGCCATCGGCCTCGACGACAAGGCGTAGCGCCGCCGATGGAGTGGCAGGCTCCTGCCGTCGTCCTGGCCGCCCGCCCGCACAGCGAGGGCGACGCGCTGGTCACGGTGCTGACGGAGGGGCACGGGCGGCACCAGGGCCTGGCCCGAGGCGGCAGCTCACGGGCGCAGGCCCCGACCTGGCAGCCCGGCAACCTCGTGCAGGCCCGGTGGGTCGCCCGGCTTCCGGACCAGTTGGGATCCATGACGGCGGAGTTGGTGCATCCCGGCGCGGCGCTGGCAATGGACGACGCGCTGTCGCTCGCCATGCTGTCCTCCGCCTGCGCCGTGGCGGAGGGTGCGTTGCCGGAACGCGAGCCGCATCCGAAGGTGTTCGCCGGGCTGGTGCAGTCGATCGCCGGGCTGGCGCGGGGGCTGGACTCGCTCACGGACCTGGTGCGCTGGGAGGCCGTGCTGCTGGCGGAGCTTGGCTACGGGCTGGACCTTTCCGCCTGCGCGGTGTCCGGGGCGACGGCTGGGCTGGCTTGGGTGTCGCCGAAGACTGGGCGCGCCGTGTCGGACGAGGCGGCGGGCGAGTGGCGGCCGCGCTTGTTGCGCCTGCCCGGCTTCCTTGTGGGCGGGAACTCGGCATCCGCCGAGGACTGGCGCGACGGCCTGCAACTCACAGGGCATTTCCTGGCGCGCGATGCCTTCGGGCATCAGCACCGGCCGTTGCCGCCGGCGCGGGACATGCTGTACGACCGGGTTTCGGCTCTGGCGACGAGTCCATAGCTTCATATCCGTGTAGAGTTCTCTATATGTTCCGGATAGGGGAACCGAAATGCCTGACGACCTGACCGGAACGATTGCCGACACGCCGCTTGCGGAGGCGTTGAGCGAGCGTTACCTCGCCTATGCGCTGAGCACGATCATGTCGCGCAGCCTGCCGGACGTGCGCGACGGGCTGAAGCCGGTGCACCGGCGGCTGGTCTATGCCATGCACCAGTTGAAGCTCGACCCCACGTCCGGCTTCAAGAAGTGCGCCCGGGTCGTGGGCGACGTGATCGGCAAGTACCATCCGCACGGTGACGTCTCGGTTTACGAGGCGTTGGTCCGCCTGGCCCAGGAGTTCGCGGCGCGCTACCCGCTGATCGAAGGGCAGGGCAACTTCGGCAACATCGACGGCGATAACCCGGCGGCGATGCGCTACACCGAGGCGCGGCTGACCGAGGTCGCGCAGACCATGCTGTCCGGCATCGACGACGACGCCGTGGACTTTCGCGCGACCTATGACGGCGAGGAGAACGAGCCGGTCGTGCTGCCGGGCGGCTTTCCTAACCTGCTGGCGAACGGCGCCGCGGGGATCGCGGTTGGCATGGCGACCAGCATCCCGCCGCACAACGCCGGCGAGGTCTGCGCCGCGGCGATCCACCTGATCCAGCATCCGGAAGCCATGACGGCCGAGTTGCTGGCTCACATGCCCGGCCCGGATTTTCCCACGGGCGGCACGCTGATCGAGGACGCGGCCGCCATCCTGCAAGCCTATGAGACCGGGCGCGGCGGCTTCCGTATGCGCGCCAAGTGGGAGATCGAGCGGGGCAAGCACGGCGCCTGGCACGTCGTGGTCAGCGAGATCCCCTACCAGGTGCAGAAGGCCCGGCTGATCGAGCAGATCGCCGAGCTGCTGGAAGCCAAGAAGCTGCCGTTCCTCGGCGACGTGCGGGACGAGAGCACCGAGCAGGTCCGGCTGGTGCTGGAACCGAAGTCGCGCGGCGTGGAACCGGAAGTGCTGATGGAGACCATGTTCCGCGCGACGGCGCTGGAAAGCCGGTTTCCGCTGAACATGAACGTGCTGACCGCCGACCGTACGCCCATGGTCCTGGGGCTGCGCGGGGTGCTGCAGGCCTGGCTCGATCATCGGCAGGAGGTGCTGGTCCGCCGCTCCCGCCACCGCCTGGCCGCCATCGGGCGCCGGCTGGAGGTGCTGGACGGCTACCTGGCGGTGTTCCTCAACCTCGACGAGGTCATCCGGATCATCCGCGAGGAGGACCAGCCGAAGCCGGCGCTCGTTGCCCGCTTCACGCTGACCGACCTGCAGGCGGAGGCGATCCTGAACATGCGGCTCCGCTCGCTGCGTCGGCTGGAGGAGATGGAGATCCGGCGCGAGCACAAGGCGCTGTCCAAGGAGCAGCGGGAGGTCGAGGCGCTGCTGAAGGACCCGGCCCGGCGGTGGCGCAAGATCGAGGGCGAGCTTGCGGCGGTGCGTGACAAGTTCGGAGCGGGCGCGCTGGGCGCTCGGCGGACCGTGTTGGGCCAGGTGCCGCTGGCGGTCGAGGTGAATGCCAACAGCCTGATCGAGCGCGAGCCGATCACCGTGGTGCTGTCCGACAAGGGCTGGATTCGGGCGGTGAAGGGCCACCTGGCCGAGGGCGCCGAGCTGAAGTTCAAGGAAGGCGACAAGCTGCGCCTGCTGGTGCCCTGCCAGACGACGGACCGGCTCTGCCTGTTCGCCGGCAATGGACGTGCCTACACGCTGCGCGCCGGCGACCTGCCGCGCGGCCGGGGCGACGGGCAGCCGATCCGGGTGCTGGCGGAGCTGGGCGACGACGACGTGGCCGCCTTGTTCGTTTGGCGGGAAGGGCTGCGCTACCTGGTGGCCAGCTCCGCCAGCCGGGGCTTCGTCGTGCCGGCCGCGGACCTGCTGGCGGAGAAGCGCACCGGCAAGCAGGTGCTGAACGTGAAGCCGCCCGAAACCGCGCTGCTCTGCATCCCGGCGGAGGGCGACCACGTCGCGGTGATCGGCACCAACCGCAAGCTGCTGGTGTTCCCGTTGAACGAAGTGCCGGAGCTGTCCCGCGGCTCCGGCGTGCTGCTGCAGAAGCATCGGGACGGCAATTTGGCGGATGCCAAGGTGTTCCGGTTGGCCGATGGCCTGACCTGGCGGTTGGGGGAGAAGACGCGGACGGAAACCGGACTGCGGGACTGGATGGGCGCGCGCGGCCAGGCGGGCCGGATGCCGCCCAACGGGTTTCCCAAGGCCGGGCGGTTCAGCTAAGGCGCACACAGCGGCCGTGGCTGGAGTGGTGTTTCCGAACGGGAGATAGGCGGGCAACTTCGGCGGCGAGGCGGCGTTTCCTGGCCAATGAACGAAATCAGCCTGAATGGCGTCGAGGCCAAGCTGCTGCGGTTGGCCAGGGCCGTGCAATCCACGGGCTATGCCTTCACCACACCCACTCCAGCCACCCATGCCCGCGTCAACGTCCGACCCGGTTCGGCCTGGGCGCAGGATTTGGCCGGCGTTTTCGGGTGGAGCCGCCCGTTCCGAGACGACGCCGTTCAGCCCGAAATCCTGGCGCTGATGCAGGAAGCTGATGTGCTTATTCGGGATGACGCAGGCCTTCGCAGCGCCGTGCGGCTGTCCAGCCTGGACGGCATGTTGTTCATGCACTCCGCTTACCCGACCACGGCGGCCGCCTCGGTGTTCTTTGGGCCTGACACCTACCGATTTGCCCGCGCCATTTCGGCCCACCTCAAGGGCGGCGCTTCGGTGCAGCGTGCGGTGGACATCGGCTGCGGCGCCGGACCCGGGGCTATTCTGGTGGCGCGGACGCATCCGGAAGCCGAGGTTCTGGCGGTGGACATCAACCCGGCGGCGTTGTGCATGACTCGGGTCAATGCGGCGCTGGCCGGGGTACAGGTTGCGGCGGTGGACAGCAACTTGCTGTCCGACGTTTCTGGGTCGTTCGACCTGATCGTCTCGAACCCTCCCTACCTCGTCGATCCCGACGCTCGGGCCTACCGCCATGGCGGGGGGCTGCTTGGCGCCGGACTGTCACTTGCGATTCTGGACGCTGCGCTGGAGCGGCTGGCGCCGGGTGGGATGCTGTTGCTGTACACAGGTGCCGCCATCGTGAACGGGGCCGACCCCTTCAAGATGGCCGCAATCGCCCACATAGGCGGGTCCGGAGCGAGTTGGACGTATGAGGAACTCGATCCCGACGTGTTCGGCGAGGAGTTGGAAGGCGGCGCCTACACAGCCGCCGACCGCATCGCCGCCGTGGTTCTGACAGTGAAAAAATGGGAATGAAACGACATGCCTGACGGCAGCCTGCACCCGACCCTTTCGGCCGACGATCATTGGCACCGCCGGCTGGCAGCGTTCAACAACCGCCGGTTCGCCCCGGCGCTGCCGACCGTGGACTGGCGAGCCGAGATCGAGGCGCAGTCGAGGCTGTTGATCGAAGAAGGTATGTGGTTGGAAGACGCCCGCGCCGCAGTCGCTGAACGGGCTGATCAGGCGCCGCGTGACGCTGACGGCTTCATCGCATGGTTCGAGGAATTGGACCGCACCGGCCCGGGTCAACATGATCCTTTGTTCCCTTGGTTGGCGGAAACGGCCACGCGGGAGGAAATGTGTTGGTTCCTGACCCAGGAAGTCGCTGGCGAAGCCGGGTTCGAGGATCTGGCGGCGCTCACCCAGGTAAGAATGCCGCAGCGTCCCAAGCTGGAGGTTGCCCGGAACTACTGGGACGAGATGGGGCGCGGCAATCCCAAGGGGATGCATGGCCCCTTGCTCGAAACGCTGGCGCATCGCTTGGGCCTGACCCCGGAAGTCGAGACGACGGTTTGGGAAAGCCTGGCGCTGGCCAACACGATGGCCGGGCTGGCGGCGAGCCGGCGATATGCCTATCACTCGATGGGCGCGCTGGGCGTCATCGAGCAGACGGCACCTGGCCGCGCGGCGTTGGTCGCATCGGGCCTGAAGCGGCTGGGCGTGCCGGCGAGCGACAGGCACTACTTCGACCTGCATTCGGTGCTGGACGTGAAACATTCAGCCGCTTGGAACGCAGAGGCGCTGCATCCCTTGGTGGCAGGCAACCCTGACCTCGCGCCGGCTATCGCCGAGGGCGCGCTGATGCGGTTGGAATGCGGAGCGGCCTGCTTCCGACGGTACCGGCAGGAACTCGGCCTCGGCTGACCGGCTCGCGGCCAGGATCAATCGTCGGACTGGCGGGGCAGCGAAGGCGTTTTTTGCTGCCCCGTTGCAGGCTCCTACTGCTGGACCCGGCTGGGGCGTCGTGCCAGGCTCGCTCAGTCGGCCAGAGTTTCTGTCCGTGTGTTCCGGTGGAGCCTGAACCTTGAGCGAGCCTTGTGACCTCGATGCCATTGAGGCCCGCCGCCTGATTGGCAGCAGACGGCTTTCTGCCGTCGAGCTGACCGAAAGCTGCATCAGCCGCATCCTTGCCGTCGATCACGCAGTGAATGCCATGGTGGCCTGTGACTTCCACCGTGCCCGCGCCGCCGCGGCATCGTGCGATGCCGTTACGATGCGCGGTGATGCCATGGGTCCGCTGCACGGCCTGCCTCTGGGCGTCAAGGACCTGGAGGACGTGGCGGGCCTGTGCACCACTTATGGAAGCGCATTGTTCCGCGACCACGTGCCGGCGCGGGACGACCTGATCGTGGAGGCCGCCCGGCAGGCCGGCGCGGTCGTGCTTGGCAAGACCAACACGCCGGAATGGGGGGCCGGGGCCAACACGCGGAATGCGGTGTACGGTGCGACGGGCAACCCGTTCGATCCCATGCGCTCCGCCGCCGGGTCGTCCGGCGGGTCGGCGGCGGCGCTGGCGACCGGGATGGTGCCGCTCGCCACGGGGTCCGACATGGGCGGCTCCCTCCGCAACCCGGCTGCGTTCTGCGGCATCGTCGGCTTCCGGCCGACGCCGGGGTTGGTGCCGAGCGAGAAGCGGCCGTTGGGATGGAACCCGCTTTCGGTGCTGGGGCCCATGGCGCGCACGGTGCCCGACCTCTGCCTGCTGCTGTCCTGCATCGCGTCCGACGATGCGCGTGACCCGCTGGCCCATACGGTCGCCGACCGTTCGGTGCGCCGGCCCGAGGCGTTCACCGCGCTTCCAGCCGTGGACCTGGCTGGGCTGCGCGTGGCGCTCACGCCGGATTTCGGCATCGCCCCGACCGAGCGGCACATCGCCGAGGTGTTTGCCGAGAAGACCGCGCTGTTCCGCCACGTCTTTGCCCGGTGCGAGGAGGCGTCGCCCGACTGCTCCGGCACGAACGAGGCGTTCGAGGCGCTGCGTGCCGCCGGGGCGCTGGCAAGCCACCATGACCGGGTGCAGGACACGCCGGACGCGGTCGGCCCGAACGTGCATGCGGACGTGGCTGCCGGGCTGCGGCTGAGCGCGCTCGACCTGGCCCGGGCGTTGCGGCATCAAACGGTGCTGTACCGCCGTTGGCTGGAGTTCTTTGACGGGTTCGACGTCATCTTGTCTCCCGCCATCACCATCAGCCCGCGGCCCTGGTCGGAGCTGTTTCCCGCCAGCATCGACGGAATGCCGACCCGCACGTACTTCCACTGGCTCGCCTTGGGCTACGCCGTGTCGATGGTCGGCCATCCCGCCGTGTCGCTGCCGGTCGGCCTGGATCGCAACGGCATGCCGTTTGGCTTGCAGATCGTGGGCCGGCGTGGCGGGGATGCCCAGGTCCTGGCAGTCGCCGCGGCGCTGGAGCACATGCTGGCCGGAGATCTCCGCACGGCCCGTCCGATCCCCACCATCGCGGCGCTTGCCGCTGCGCCGCCGTTGCGCGATGCGCCGGGCTTTCTCGGCTTCGGCTGACCCGGAGCGGATACACCACCCGTTGAAGGGTCAGATCAAGCCTGGCATGGTCGCCGCAAGCAGTTGGGAGGCGCACGTATGACCCTGATCCGCCCCGGCCACCATTCTTCCCCAGTTGCGGCGGCCTCCCATCGCGCCGGTTGCGGCCCGGTGCAGGCATGACCGGCCCCGGCCCGGAAGCCGAGTACCGCGCCCATTTGCGGGAAGGGCGCTTCATGATCCAGCGAAGCCGTTCCACTGGCGTCCACACCTTCTACCCGCGCGTCGCCATCCCCGGCACCGGAGAGCAGGACTTGGAGTGGGTCGCAGCCAGCGGCCTCGCCACCGTGTATGCCATCACGGTGAACCGCACCCGGGAAGGCGCCTACAATCTGGCGCTCGTGGACCTCGACGAGGGGCCGCGCATGATGACCCGGATCGAAGGGGCCGAAACCGTGCCCATCGGCACCCGCGTCCGCGCCCGGATCATCGAGCAGGACGGCGCACCCTTGGTCGTCTTCGTTCCGGGACAGCCAGCATGACGCACCCGCTCCGCGGTCGGGCGGCGGTGGTCGGCATCGGCTCGGCTGGGTGCGGCGAGGCGCCGGGCCGCACCGCCAACGAGCTGATGGCGGAGGCTGCGCTGGCCGCGATTGCCGACGCCGGGCTTGCCTTGCACGACATCGACGGCCTTTTCGCCGCGACCAGCACGCACGCCTTTCCGACGCTGTCCGTCGCCGAGTACCTTGGCTTGCGGCCCCGCTACTTCGACGGTACCAATGTCGGCGGGTCGAGCTTCGAGGCGCACCTGCTCAGTGCCGCGCTGGCGCTGGATGCCGGGCTGTGCGACGCGGCGCTGATCTGCTACGGCAGCAACCAGCGCACCGCCGGGGGCCGCCTGGTGTCCATGAGCGAGCCGCAGCCGCATGAGGCGCCTTACAAGCCGCGCCATCCCATCACCGCCTATGCGCTGGCCGCCAGCCGGCACATGCACCAGTTCGGCACCACCCGCGCGATGCTGGCGGAGGTCGCCGTTGCCGCCCGGGCCTGGGCCAACCTGAACCCGGCCGCCTTCGCCCACGGGCCGCTTTCCATTGATGACGTGCTGGGCGCGCGCATGATCAGCGACCCGCTGACCACCGCCGATTGCTGCCTGGTGACGGATGGCGGCGGCGCCTGCGTGCTGGTGCGGGCCGACCGTGCCCGCGACCTCAAGCATCCGCCGGCCTACCTGCTGGGCGCGGCCGGGGCCGGTTGGCACCGGGCGGTGATGGCCATGCCGGACCTCACGATCACCGCCGCCACAGACAGCGGGCCGCGCGCCTATGCCATGGCGGGTGTCCTGCCGTCCGACGTGCGGCTGGCCATGCTGTACGACGCCTTCACCATCAATACGCTGCTGTTCCTGGAAGATCTCGGTTTCTGCGCCAAGGGGGAGGGGGGCCAGTTCGTCCAGGGCGGCTCTATTGCGCCCGGCGGGCGGCTCGCGGTCAACACCAACGGCGGCGGGCTGTCCTGCGTGCATCCCGGCATGTACGGCATGTTCCTGATCCTGGAAGCGGCGACACAGTTACGCGGCCATGCCGGGGAGCGGCAGGTGGCAGACCTTGACGTCGCCCTCGTGCACGGCAACGGCGGCACGCTGTCCAGCCAGTGCACGGCGCTGCTGGGCACGGCGGCGGCGCTGTGAGCGGCCGGTTCTCCAGCCTGGACAGCATGTTGCGGCCCCGCAGCGTCGCCGTGCTCGGGGCAAGCAACGATCCCACCCGCATCGGCGGACGACCGATATCCTACATGCTGTCGCAGAAGTTCGCCGGCGCCATCCTGCCGGTGAACCCAAACCGCCCGGAAGTGCAGGGACTTCCGGCCTACGCCAGCGTCGCCGACCTACCGAGCGTGCCGGACGCCGCCATCGTCGCCGTGCCGGCGGAGCTTGCGGTGCAGGCGGTGGACGACCTCGGCGCCCGCGGGGTGCGCTCGGCCATCGTGTTCACCGCCGGGTTCGCCGAGATGAACGAGGCGGGGCGCCTGGCGCAGGACCGGATGCTGGCGGCGGCGGGGCGTCACGGGATGCGGCTGCTCGGCCCCAACTGCCTCGGGCTGTTCAACGCGCACATCGGCTTCTATCCGATCTTCTCGTCGTCGTTCGAGAACGGCTGGCCGCCGCCCGGGCGCATCGGCATCGCCAGCCAAAGCGGCGCCTACGGCACCCACATGTTCGCCACCGCGCGCAACCGCAACATCGGCACGCCGATCTGCGTCACCACGGGCAACGAGGGGGACGTCACCATCGGCGACGTGATCGGCTGGCTGGCCGAGGACCCCGACACCGACGTGATCGCCGCCTATGCCGAGGGCATTCACGAGGCCGACCGTTTCCTCGCCGCCCTCGCCGCCGCACGGGCCGCGCGCAAGCCGGTCGTGATGATGAAGGTGGGCACCAGCACGCTTGGCGCGCACGCCGCGCAGTCCCACACCGCGTCCATCGCCGGCAACGACGCCGTGACCGACGCGGTGCTGGCGGAGTTCGGCGTCGTCCGCGCCCGCACGACCGAGGAGATGCTGGACATCGCGACGACGGCGACCCGGCGCATCTACCCGGTCCGCAACACGCTGGGCGTCATCACCATCAGCGGCGGCGCCGGCGTGCTGATCTCGGACGCGGCCGCGGCACTCGGCCTGCCGATGCCGGAGATGCCGGCGGACGCGCAGGCGCGGCTCAAGGCCCTGGTGCCCTTCGCAGCCCCCCGTAACCCGGTGGACTGCACCGCGCAGGCGTTCAACGACATGAGCCTGATCGGCCGCTTCACGGATTCGATGATCGAGGATGGCGGCTACGCCTCGGTGCTCGGCTTCTTCACCCAGGTCGGCGGGGCCGACAGCATCGCGCCGAAGCTGCGCGAGCAGATGAACGCCTCCAAGGCCCGGCACCCGGACCGCCTGTTCGTGCTGTCGGTCGTGGCGCCGCCGGAGCGTATCCGGGAATACGAGGCGGACGGGTTCACGGTGTTCGAGGACCCGACCCGCGCCACCGTCGCCATCCACGCCATGGGCCGGTTCGGGGAAGCGTTTGCGAACACTGCCGGCCTGCCGCCGCCGTCGGTCCCAGCCGTGGATCTGCCGCCGACCAACCCGTCCGAGGCCGCCGCCAAGCGCATCCTCGCGCAGGCCGGCATCCCCGCCGCGCCGGAAGCCGCCTGCGCCAGCCCGGACGCGGCGGTGGAGGCGGCTGAACGGTTCGGCTACCCCGTCGTGCTCAAGGTCCTCTCGCCCGACATCATCCACAAGTCGGAGATCGGCGGCGTGATCCTGGGCGTGCGCGGCGCGGACGCCGTGCAGGCCGGCTTCGCCACTTTGCTCGACCGGGCGAGGGCTGCCGTGCCGGCGGCCCGGCTGGAGGGCATCCTGGTCGCCAAGCAGCTCCGCGGCGGCGTCGAGTGCATCCTGGGCGTCCAACGCGACCCGGTGTTCGGGCCGGTCGCCATGTTCGGCCTGGGCGGCATTTTCGTCGAGGTGCTGCGTGACGTGGCGCTGCACCGCTGCCCGTTCGGCCCCGACGTGGCGGAGCGGATGATCCGCTCGCTCCGGGCCGCCCCGGTCCTATTGGGCGCGCGTGGCCGCCCGCCTGCGGACATCGCGGCCCTTTCGGCGATGCTGTCCCGCTTGTCGATGTTCGCGCACCAGGCCGGGCCGCGGCTCCTCTCCATCGATCTCAACCCGGTCTTCGCCATGCCGGACGGGGAGGGGGCTTATGCCGCCGACGCGGTCATCGAACTTGGAGGCGACGCATGACCGACCCCCGCACTCGCCCATGCTGACCGAAACCCGCGAGGGCGCCACCGCCATCCTGACACTGGACTACCCAGAGCGGCGCAATGCTTTGGCTATGCCGATGCGTCAGCGCCTGGTGGACGCGCTGGAAGCCATCGAGGCCGACCAGACGATGCGCGCCATCGTCATCACCGGCGCTGGAGGGACCTTCAGCGCCGGGGGCGACATCAGCGGCATGGATGTGAGCGACCTCGCTGCCGGACGGGAACGGTTCCGCTTGACGCATCGGCTGGTGCGGTTGCTGGTCAAGGGCAGCAAGCCGGTGGTCGCCGCGGTCGAGGGCTGGTGCGTCGGTGCCGGGCTGTCGGTCGCGATGTGCTGCGACACTGTGGTGGCTGCCGAGGATGCACGGTTTGCTGCCGGGTTCGGCAAGATCGGCCTGATCGCAGACCTTGGCCTGCTGCACACTTTACCGGCGCGGGTAGGCCAGGGCCGGGCACGGCAGATCCTGCTTTACGGCGAACCGATGGGTGCCGGACGGGCCGTTGAAATCGGTATGGCGGACCATGTTGTCCCGTCTGGCACGGCGCTGCAAACTGCCTTGGACCGTGCTGCACGGTTTCATGATGCCGCGCCTTTGCCGGTCGCCATGACCAAGCAGCATCTTGCCGCCGGGTTGGATGCGGCGTTGGATTGGGAGCGGGACACGCAATCGGCGTTGTTCCTCACGACCGACCATGCCGAGGGTAAGGCGGCATTCCTGGCAAAGCGGGCACCTCTGTTCAAAGGGGCCTGACAGGTAGCCTCATCGAGACAGGTCAGGCGTCACTGAGTCTGTGCCAGGCCCGCCCCCGTCGCGCGTGATGTCGGTCGGCCTGCTGTCCGGTTGCGCGCCCAATGGCAAGGCGCTGAACGGAGACGTGGAGTCCGCCCCAGTGCTGTTGCCAGCCCGATCCGCGGGAGCCGGGTTTGATGGGAGATTGCCCGGCACAGGCGCCGCAGTCCAAACCTTCTCCGGCGTTTTTTTCGTCTGCGCCGATGCAGTGCTGGATAGCAAGAGAAATACGGCAAATATTGCAGTGATCAGTCGCATGGGTTCTGGCTCCTCGTCCAATTGGAACGTCATGCCAGAAGGAAAGTTGTCAGCGCGTTTGCCTATGCGGCTACTGGGCGGCTCGGTCTGGCGCCCTGCAGGTTGCAGGGCTGTCCAGATAGTCGGCGAAGCCGACGCGCAGGTCGGCTTTATCTCGGCAATCAGCGATGAATAGCTCAAAGCCAAATGCAGTCAGCCCCGGTCGCCAGCCCGGTAATGCCTATTATGGAAAGTCAGATCATTGGAAGTCAGAAACTTCCAGTGTCATCCCATCATATGCCAACTCGACACGCGGCGGCAGACGCTGCTTCATCCACGACCAGTCAATATCGTACCCCATATGCGTCAACACGACCCGGCGCGGTTGCAATCGCTCTATCCATTCAAGCACTTGCGCCAAGCTTGCATGCGTCTTGTGCGGCTGGCGTTGGAAGCAGTCCACCATCCAGGTATCCACCCCCGCCAACGCGGTGAAAGCGGCATCGTCTAAGATTGCGACGTCGGTCGAGTAGCCAAACCCGCCGATGCGTAGCCCGAGCGTCGGCATGAAGCCATGGTCTTGTTCAAACAATCGCACCCGTAGGCCCGCAGCCTCAACCGTCTGCCCCGCTTCGACGATGCGCGGCGTAAGCACCGGCCGGAAGAAATATGGCTGGGTCCAAGATTTAAATGCATAGTCGAAACGTTTATACAATTCATCCAATGTCTGCGCCGTCGCGAACGCCTCGATGGGCCGGTTCACGATGCGGTTGAGGATGCGAACGTCATCGAGGCCGAGCACGTGGTCCGCATGGGCATGCGTAAACAGGATCGCGTCCACCCGCGGCACCGCGCAGGCCAGCAATTGCGCCCGCATGTCCGGCGACGTGTCCACCAGCAATCGTTCGCCCGCTTGGCTTTCGATGACGATGCTCGACCGGGTGCGGCGGTTGCGAGGCTCGGCCGGGTCGCAGGCGCCCCAGTCACCGTGGCCGTCACCGCCACCGATCTGCGGCACGCCGGCCGAGCCGCCGCATCCAAGAATCGTCACGCGCGGCACCGCTAAGCCATTCTCTTGAACAAACTGCGGACATTTTGCGTGGTCAGCGCATCGAGAGCCGCAAGCTCCATCCCGCGCAAGCCGGCCAGCACGCGCGCCGTCTCGATGACATAGCCAGGTTCGTTGCGTTTCCCGCGATGCGGCACGGGTGCTAAAAACGGTGCGTCGGTCTCCACCAGCAGCCGCTCGGCTGGGATGCCGCGCGCAATGTCACGCAAGGTGCCGGATTTGGGGAACGTCAGGATGCCGGAAAAGCTGACGTAGCCACCCAACTTGAGAGCCTGCTCTGCCAGGGCGTGTCCGGAACTGAAGCAATGCAGGACAAGTCGGAACGGTCCGCCGGCATCCCACTCTTCCTGCAAGATCGCCGCAATATCCTCGTCGGCGTCGCGCGCATGGATCACCAAGGGAAGCTCAGCCAGACGCGCGGCGCGGATATGCTGCCGAAAGCTCGCCTGCTGCATGTCGCGCGGCGCCTTGTCATAGAAGTAATCAAGCCCGGACTCGCCAATGCCGACCACCCGCGGATCGGCGGCCAAACTGGCGATGGCGGCAGCGTCAGCCACTGGCCCTTCGCCGGCGTTGTGCGGATGGACGCCGACGGTGCACCACACGCCGGGCCGCCGCGCCAGCGCGATCAGCGACGCGCTCTGGCTGAGCCGCGTGCCGATGGTGATCATCTCGCCGACCCCGGCGTCCGCGGCCCGTCCCAGCACGGCGTCGAGGTCCGCCGGGTCGAGCATGTCCAGGTGGCAATGCGAGTCGATCAACGTCGGCGCCCTACCCGGCCTTGTCGCTGTATCGCGGGAACACGCCCTGCGGCACCGGCAACGCCATGCCCGGCGGCAGCGGCGCTGCCAGGTCAGCGAGGCCTCGCGCATCCGCACGGGCGCCGACCTGATCGAGCATCGCCGCCATGCTGCCCGGCATGAACGGCTGCAGGACTGTCGCCACACAGCGGATCACCTCGGCCAGCACGTTCAGCACGCTTGCCATGCGGGCCAAGTCGGTCTTGCGCAAGGCCCAAGGCGCCTGATGGTCGATGTAGGCGTTGGCCGCCCGGACGACCTTCCACACATCCTCCAGCGCATCGTGGAACGCGAGGCGGTCCAGGCGGTCCCGCACGGCATGAGGCAGCGCCTGCGCCGCATCCAGCAGCGCGGTGTCCTGGATGGTCGCGGCCCCACGTTCCGGCAGCACGCCGCCGCAGTTCCTGGCGATCTGCGACAGCGTGCGCTGCGCCAGGTTGCCGAGGTCGTTCGCAAGCTCCACGTTCAGCCGGCGGATCAGCGCCGCGTCGCTGTAATCCCCATCATTGCCGAATGGCACCTCGCGCAGCAGGAAGTAGCGCACGGCATCAAGACCGAACGTTTCCACCAGCCGGGCGGCATCGACGGCGTTGCCCAGCGACTTGCTCATCTTCTCGCCCGCCGCCGTCCACCAGCCGTTCGAAAACACGCATCGCGGCACTGGCAGCCCGGCGGCCATCAGGAACGCCGGCCAATAGACCGCGTGGAACCGGATGATGTCCTTGCCAACCAGATGCACGTCGGCCGGCCAAAACGGCCAGCGCGGGCTTGCCGTGTCGGGGAAGCCGACCGCGGAAAGATAGTTCGTCAGCGCGTCAAGCCATACGTACATGACATGGCCCGGGTCGTCCGGCACCGTGACGCCCCAGGTGAAGCTGGTGCGGCTGACCGAAAGGTCGTTCAGCCCGCCCCGGACGAAGCTCACAACCTCGCTACGGCGGCTGGGGGGCGACACGAAGTCCGGCTCGCTTTCATACAGCGCGAGCAGGCGGTCCTGCCAAGCCGACAGTCGGAAGAAGTATGAAGGCTCCCTCACCCACTCCACCGGCGCCCCCGTGGGAGCGACACGGCTGCCGTCCAAACGAGTGGTCAGCTCGCTTTCGTTGTAGAACGCCTCGTCGCGGACGGCGTAATAGCCCTCATAGTGCCCCAAATAGATGTCGCCCGACGCGCGCAGCCGCCGCCAGAGCTCCTGGCAGGCGCGCTTGTGACGTTCCTCCGTCGTGCGGATGAAATCATCGTTGGACAGGCCCATCAGCGCGGACAGGCCCTGAAACTGCTGGGAAATGCGGTCCGCGAACGCCTGGGGCGCGACACCCGCGTCGTGCGCCGCCTTCTCGACCTTCTGCCCGTGCTCGTCCGTCCCGGTCAGGAAAAACACCTCGTAGCCGTCCAGCCGCTTCCACCGGGCCAGCACGTCGGCGGCAACCGACGTGTAGGCGTGGCCGATGTGCGGCGCGCCGTTGACGTAGTAGATCGGGGTCGTGACGTAGAACCGCTTGCTCATGAGGTGTTCAGCAAATCCAGGCTCGAGACGATGGCATGGCGCTTGTCCAAGTTGAACCGCTCGGTGTCATCTTGCAGCCGCGTCAGCGCGTGCCACAAATCGCCCCACTCGGCTAGGGGCCTCAAGGCCGCCAAGCGTTGCTGACCGGCATCAGCCCGACCCCGTGCGGCGCTGCGGACCGCGGCGCTGATCGCGTCGCGCAGCAGGCCCATGAAGGCCGCAAACCCGGCCTCGCTCCGAGACAGCTTGTCCGCGACCTCGTAGGCGCGCAGCACCGGCACATGCGGCGCAGCCCGCAGCACGTCGGCCACGAGGGCGGCTAATTCGACCCCCTGCTCCTCCGCCAGCGCCAAGGCCCGCCCCGGCGCACCGGACAAGGCGGCCAACGCGGCGCGGTCCGCTGTGTCCATGTCCGGCAGGCAACTGGCAAGCACCTGGTCCATATCCGCCACCCCGAGTTCGCCAAGCCGCAACTGCCGGCACCGGCTGCGGATCGTCGGCAGCAAGCGGCCCGGCGACGCGCAGACCAGCAGCAGCACGGCGCGCGGCGGCGGCTCCTCCAGCACCTTCAGCAGCGCGTTAGCGGCGTTGCGGTTCAGATGCTCGGCCCCGTCCACCACCACGATGCGCCAGCCGCCCTCCGCCGGGGTCAGGCGCAGGAAGTCCGCCACGCCGCGGGCGCTGTCCACCACGATCTCGGACCGCAATCGCTTGCGCTTGTCGTCCCATTCGCGCTCGATGGTCAGCAGGTCGGCATGGGTGCCCGCCGCGACCCGGCGGAACACTGCGGATGCCGGGTCGTTGGCGATGCCGCTGGAGGCCTTCGGGCCGGTCAGCAGGCGCCGAGCGAAGCGGTAGGCCAGCGTCGCCTTGCCGACCCCCTCCGGCCCAGTCAGCAGCCAGGCATGGTGGATGCGGCCCGCCCGGATCGCGTCCTCGATCACCGCTTCGGCGGCGGCATGGCCCAGCAGGAGCGGGTTCTCGCGCGGCGCCGGCGCAGTCATGCCGCACCGGGCCGGCGGCTGGCCACGGCCGCAAGCACGGCGCGGTGCACCTCGTCCGCCCCGCCATCAGCCGAGATGACGACACAACGGTCAGGCTCCGCGGCGGCGATCGCAGCGAAACCCTCCGCGACCCGCGCATGGAACGCCGGCCCCATCGCCTCATAGCGGTCGAGCGCCTGGCGGCGTTCCGCCATCCGGTCTGCCGCAACGGCCGGGGACACATCCAGCATGAACGTGAGATCAGGCTGCACCGGCAGCAACCGGCTCAGCGCGGCGATCAAAGCGCGGTCGGCCTCAAGGCCGTAGCCCTGGTAGGCCAACGTCGAGTCCGCAAATCGGTCGCTGATCACGATGTCGCCTCGGGCCAGGGCCGGTTGAATGGTCCGCGCCACATGCTCGGCCCGGGCGGCGAAGTGGAGGTAAACCTCAGCCGGCGGCGACCAGTCGTGCTCGCGCGACAGCAGCAAGCCGCGCAGGATCTCCGCGCCGGCGGCACCGCCAGGCTCACGGGTGCACAGCACCGTATGGCCAGCCGCCGTCATGGCTTCGGCAAGAAGCCGTGCCTGGGTGGACTTCCCTGCCCCCTCCCCGCCCTCGAACGTGATGAACACCGAGACGTCAGGACCCGGTGACGTAGCGCGCCATGACCGCCGCCGCCCGGCCCGGCAGCCACAGCCGGGGCACGTCGGCGCCGGCCAGCAATGGCATCTCCATCGCCGGCACCCCTTGGCCGGACACCGTAAGCTTGCCCAGCACGTCGCCGCGGCTGACCGGCGCCGGGATGGGGTTGCTGTATTCGACCTCGATCCTGGCATTGCGGCGCCATTGCCGGGGCATGGTCAGCACCAGGTCCTGCCCGCCCACCAACGGCACGGTCGGCCGCGCGCCCAGCCAGACCTTCGCCTGCTCAACCGTGTCGCCCGCGGCGAACAGCGTCACGTTCTCGAACTCCCGGAAGCTCCATTCCAGCAGCCGCTCGCTTTCCTCCGCCCGCTGATGCATCGAGGTCAGGCCGTTCACCACGACGATGACCCGGCGCCCGCCCCGCGCGCTACTAGCGACCAAGCCGTAACCGCCTTCCTCGGTGTGGCCCGTCTTGAGGCCGTCCGCGACGCCCTTCTGCACCAGGGGATTGCGGTTCTGCTGCTCGATGTTGTTGTACTTGAACACTTTTTCGTTGTCGTACTTGTAGTATTCCGGGAAGTCGGTGATCAGGCGCCGGGCCAAGGTCGCGATGTCGCGGCAGGACATGCGCTGCTGCGGGTCGGGCCAGCCCGTGCTGTTGCGGAAATACGAAGCAGTCAGGCCAAGCTCCTTGGCCTTCGCGTTCATCTGCTCGGCAAACCCTTCCTCCGATCCGGCCACCGCCTCCGCCAGCACGACGCAGGCGTCGTTGCCGGACTGCACAATGACGCCGCGGATCAGGTCCTCGACCTTCACAGTCCCGCCGAGCGGCACGAACATCTTGGACCCCTGCATCCGCCAGGCCCGTTCGCTGACCGGCAGCTCCTGCGTGAGCGTCAGGCGGCCCGCTTTCAACATGCCGTAGATGATGTAGGCGGTCATCAACTTGGTCATGGAGGATGGCGGCATCGGCGTGTCACCCTCCTTGTCCAGCAACGTCGCGCCTGTGTTGAAATCCAGGATCAGCGCGAACTTGGCCGCGGTGTCGATGGGGCCGAGCGGAGTGACCGCGGCCGTGCCGGCCGGCACCGCTTCCCGGCCCCGCCCGCGTGCCGGCACCCGGCGCTGCTCCGCCCCCATGCTCCTGCCCGGCATCGCCGCGAGCGCCGTCCCGGCAAGCAAAACCTCACGGCGC
>CAXTTB010000004.1:0-6100 GCA_964246905.1 uncultured Acetobacteraceae bacterium
CTGCTGCGCGCCGATGCCGAGGCTGCGGACGGAGCGCCAGGGCGGCAGGTCCAGCCCGACGCGCGCCAGCAGCGCCCGCGCGTCCCGGTCCCGGCGCGCCCGGCGCACGAAGCCGAGCGGCCCCCGGGGCAGGTTGCCGAGGAACAGGTTGTCGGCAATCGAGCGGTCCGGGACGAGGCTCAGCTCCTGATGGATCACGACCACGCCGGCATCGAGCGCGTCGCGCGGACGCCGGGGCGCGAAAGGCTGGCCGCCGAGCAGGATCGCGCCCGCATCCGGCCGATAGACGCCGGCCAGGATCTTCATCAGCGTGCTCTTTCCGGCCCCGTTCTCGCCCACGAGGCCGAGCACCTCGCCCCCGTCGAGCGCCAGGTCCACCCGGTCCAGCGCCCGCACGCCTGGGAAGCTCTTGCAGATCGCGCGCATGTCCAGCAGGGGCGCCATACGCGCGGCCCTCCGGCGTCCGCGCGGCTCAGCGGCGCGCGGCCTCCTCGCCCCACAGGCCGTATTTCTGCACTTCGGGGCCGCCGATGTTGTCCTTGGTGATGAGGATGTGCGGCCAGAACTGGTGCTTGGGGATGTCCTTGTCGCCGCGCAGGTACTGGTCCACGTAGGACACGGACTGGGCGGCCATGGTGAGCGGGTTCTGCGACAGCGTCGCGTCCATCTGCCCGTCGCGGATCGCGGCCAGCGCCTGGGCGGTGCCGTCGATGCCGATGATGACGATGTGGCCGGCGTCGCCCTTTGGGCGGAAGCGGTTGGCCTGCTTGATGGCGCGGATGGCGCCGACCGCGTTGTCGTCGTTGCCGTTGAACACCGCGTCCACCTGGCTGTTGGCGGCGAGGAGCTGGGTCAGGATGTTGAAGGCCTTGGCCGGGTCGAAGTCCGCCGCCTGGCGCGCGATCAGCTTGAGGCCGGGGTTGGCCTGCTGGAGCTTGGCGAACTGCTCGGCAAAGCCCTTCTCGCGCCCGTCGCCCGCCGTGGTGCCGAGCAACCCTTCCAGGTCCACGACGTTGCCGCGGACCTCCCCGTAGCGCTGCTTGAGCTGTCCGGCGATGAAGTCCGCCCCTTCGCGCCCGAGGGCCTCGTTGTCGGTCTCCAGGAAGTTGACCTGGCAGTCCCCGCACGCGGCGCCGCGGTCGAGGGTGAAGACCGGGATGCCTTTCCGGTTCGCCTGGCGCACCACGGGCACGATGGCGTCGGCGCTGATCGGGTTGAGGATCAGGGCGGAAACGCCTTGGTTGATGAGGTCGAGGGTCTGGTTGGCCTGCGTGGTCGCGTCGCCATCGGCGCTCGTGTTGATGAGCTTGAGGTCGGGATGCGCCTTGATGCCGTCCTGCACGCCCCGCGTCATGCCCTGGAAGAACGGGTTGGCGAGGGTCGCGACGCTGTAGCCGACCGTGCGCGTCTCCGCCTGGGCAGGGCCGAACCAGGCGGCAAGGCAGAATGCGGCGGCAGCGGCGCTGCGCACGAGACGAACGACCATGTTTCCTCCTGCCCCGGCCGCTATGCGCGGCCTCTCGTTGGCGGACCGAGGCTATGGGCCGCCTGCCGGCGCGTCAACCGGAACGCCCCGGGACGGCCGCGCTCCAAGCCGCCCGCTGTCGCGAAGCGGGCCGAGAAGCCGATAGCCAACAGGCCTCGCCTCGGCGATACTGCCGCCGTGACGCTGGCGGACCCGGCGTCATCCAATCAGCACGGCGCCGGGTCAAGGCGCCGGCCATACGGAGGAACGCATGCATCTCACCCGGACGCTCGCGGCGGCCGCCCTCGCCGCCGGCCTGCTCGCGGCGCCGGCCCGGGCAGGAACCCTCGTCTTCAACACGGACACCTCCGACCCGCAGCCCAAGGCGGCGTTCGAGGCGGTGGTCAAGCAGTTCGAGGCCGAGAACCCCGGCATCACCGTCAAGATGAACGTGTATGACCACGAGAGCTACAAAAGCTCGATCCGCAACTGGCTCACCTCCGCGCCGCCCGACGTGGCGCTGTGGTACTCGGGCGCGCGGATGCGCCAGTTCGTGACGCCGGGGTTGCTGGAGGACGTGAGCGCGCTGTTCACGCCGGAGGCGCGCGGCCAGTTCGCGCCCAAGGTGCTCGACACCGTGACCGTGGACGGCAAGCAGTGGGGCGTGCCGTACAGCTACTACCAATGGGGCCTCTTCGCCCGCACCGACCTGCTGCAGAAGGCCGGGGTGGGCGGCATCAAGACATGGGACGACCTGCTCGGCGCCTGCGACAAGCTCCGGGCCGCGGGCATCGAGCCGGTGGACCTCGGCAGCAAGGACCTTTGGCCCACCGCCGGCTGGTTCGACTACATCGACCTGCGCCTCAACGGCTACGAGTTCCACACCCAGCTCACCGAAGGCCGCGTGAGCTGGCAGGACCCGAAGGTGCGCGACGTGTTCGCGCACTGGAAGCAACTGCTCGACCACCAGTGCTTCATCAAGAACCACACCAGCCTGTCCTGGCAGGAAAGCCAGAGCCTGATGTACCAGGGCAAGGCGGGCATGATGCTGATCGGCAACTTCTTCACGCAAGGGATGCCGGCGGACGCCGCGGCCAACATCGGCTTCATGACCTTCCCCACCATCGCCCCCGGCGTGGCGCAGGCCGAGGAGGCGCCCATCGAGAGCATCAACATCCCGGCCGGCGCCAAGAACAAGGCGGATGCCATGAAGCTCCTCGCCTTCATGATGCGCGCCGACGTGCAGGCCAGCGTCAACAAGACCCTGCGGCAGCTTCCGACCAACACGCAGGCGGCGGTCAGCGACGACCGCTTCCTCAAGGCCGGCGCCGCGCAGCTCGATGCGGCGGCGCACCTGACCCAGTTCCTCGACCGCGACACCAGCGAGGACCTCGCGACGGTCGCGATGAAGGGCTTCCAGGAGTTCATGGTGAAGCCGGACCGCCTGGACGCCGTGCTCGCCAACATCGAGCGCGCCCGCAAGCGCATCTACGCGGCGAATTGAGCATCATTCTGCGGAGTGTGCTGACGCGCAGCAGGTAAAATGATGCGTCTTCAAAGACCGCTAAGCGGCCCGATGTCCGCGACGATGGTCCGCGCGGCGTCCGGCGTCGCGCCAGGCACCTGGTGGCGGCGGCACCAGATGGCGCTGGCGCCCGCGCTCCTGCTGGCGCCGGCCTGCCTGCTGTTCGCCGTCTTCGTCATCTGGCCCATCGCCGACAGCCTGTGGATCAGCCTGCACGACTGGGACGGCATCAAGCCGATGCGCTTCGTGGGCTGGGCCAACTACGCCGAGCTGCTCACCGACGACGTGTTCTACACGGCCCTCGTCAACAACGTGCTGTGGCTCGTGGCCTTCATGCTGGCGCCTGCGTTCGGCCTGGCGCTGGCACTTCTGCTGAACCAGACGCTGTTCGGGATGCGGCTGGTGAAGTCGCTGTTCTTCTTCCCGTTCGTCATCAGCCAGGTGGTCGTCGGCCTGGTGTTCGGCTGGTTCCTCAACGCCGACTTCGGGCTGCTGAACGTGCTGCTCGGGGCCATGGGCCTGCCGCCGGTGGACATCCTGGGCAACGAGCGCTGGGCGACGTTCGGCGTCATGGCGGCGGGCCTGTGGCCGCAGACCGCGTACTGCATGATCCTCTATTTGACCGGCCTCACCGCGATCAACCCGGAACTGGTGGAGGCGGCGCGGCTCGACGGCGCCCGGGGCTGGCGGCTGCTGCGCCACGTCATCCTGCCGCAGCTCCGCCCGGCGACCTTCATCGCCGTCGTCGTCTGCGTGGTCGGCGCGCTGCGCAGCTTCGACCTCGTGTCGATCATGACCAAGGGCGGGCCGTACGACAGCTCCTCCGTGCTCGCGTTCTACATGTACCAGCAGACCTTCGCCTCGTTCCGCTACGGCTACGGCGCGGCCATCGCGACGGTGCTGTTCCTCATCATGGACGTGTACATCGCCTTCTTCCTGGCGTCCCTGCTGCGGCGGGAGCGCCGCTGACCATGTTCCCGACGCCGCTGCAGAAGCAGTCGCCCGGCGCGCGGGGCCTCTACCGCGCGGTGGTGTCGGTCAGCCTGCTGGCCTGGCTGCTGCCGCTGTTCGCCATCGCGCTGACCTCCACCCGCTCGCTCGACGACCTCAGCCGGGGCAACTACTGGGGCTGGCCCACCGACCTCCGCATCGCCGAGAACTACACGGCGGTGTTCACCTCCTCGCCGATGGGCCGCTATCTGCTCAACAGCGTGGTGATCACGCTGCCGGCGGTGGCGGGCACGCTCGCGGTCTCCACCATGGCCGGGTATGCGCTGGCGCAGTATCGGTTCCGCGGCAACATCGCGCTGTTCGCCACCTTCATCGCCGGCAACTTCGTGCCGTTCCAGGTGCTGATGATCCCGGTCCGCAACCTGTTCGTGAGCGTGATCCCGCTGTACGACACGGTGTGGGCGCTGGTGCTGTTCCACATCGCGTTCCAGACCGGCTTCTGCACGCTGTTCATGCGGAACTTCATCCGCGAGCTGCCGGACGCGCTGGTCGAGGCGGCGCGGATCGAGGGCGTCGGCGAGTTGCGCATCTTCTGGCACGTCGTCCTGCCGCTGGTGCGCCCGGCGCTCGCGGCGCTCGCGGTGCTGGAGTTCACCTTCATTTGGAACGACTACTTCTGGGCGCTGGTGCTGGTGCAGAGCGACACCGCGCGCCCGATCACTGCGGGCCTGCAGGCGTTGGCCGGGCAATGGCTCGCCTCTTGGCAGTTGATGAGCGCCGGCGCCCTGATCGCAGCCGCGCCCTCGATCGTCGTGTTCTTCGCGATGCAGCGGCATTTCATCGCCGGGCTGACGCTCGGCGCGATCAAGGAGTAGCGATGCGGCTCGACGGGCGTCCCCCGACGCTGCTCCGGGCGCCCCGGGCGGAAGGGGTACCGGAGATCGTCCCTTGGGGCGCCCGCCTCCCGCCCGGCGATCCGGCGCCGCTGCGCGGCCGCGCGGCCCCGCGCAACCTGCTGGACGACGACATCGCGGAGGCTTCGGTGTTCCCGACGCTCGGCGCCGGGCTGTTCCGCACCCCGGCGCTCCTGGCGCACCGCGACGGGCGGGATTGGTCGGCGGCGTTCAGCGGCGCCGCGGCGGAGGCCGGCCCCGGCGGCGCGCTGACGGTCACGGCGCATGATCCCGTCGCCGGCCTGCGCCTGGTGATGGAGTTCGCCCTGCCGCCGGACGGCGACGTGCTGGCGGTGCGCGCGGTGCTGACCAACGCGGGCGACGCGCCGCTCGCGGTCGGACACCTCGCGTCCGGCGCGCTCCGCATCCCGCCCGAGGCGACGGAGCTGCGCACCTATGGCGGACGCTGGGCGCACGAGTTCACCGAAACGCGGTCGGCGCTGCCGGACGGCGCGCTGCTGCTGGAGAACCGGCGCGGCCGCACCTCGCACGACCGCTTCCCGCTGCTGGTGGCCGCGACGCCAGGGTGCGGCGAGCAGGACGGCGCCGCCTGGGGCCTGCACCTGGGATGGAGCGGCAACCACCGCATGGTGGCTGACCGGCTCGGCGACGGCTCGCTCCTGGTGAGCGGGGGCGAGCTGCTGATGCCGGGCGAGGTCACGCTGGCGCCGGGCGAGAGCCTGCCGACGCCCACCCTGTACGCCGCCTGGTCCGACGCCGGCCTGTCCGGCCTGTCGCGGGCGTTCCATGCCTACGCGCGCCGCCACCTGCTGCGGCTCGCGGGTCCGCGCCTGGTCACGCTCAACACCTGGGAGGGCACCTATTTCCAGCACGACGAGGCGCGGCTGATGCAGGAGGCGGTCGCGGCGGCGGCCCTCGGCATCGAGCGGTTCGTGCTGGACGACGGCTGGATGGTCGGGCGCGACGGTGAGCGCGCCGGCCTGGGCGACTGGACGGCCGACCCCCGCAAGTATCCGAACGGCCTTGGCCCCCTCGCGCGTCATGTGACTGGGCTGGGCATGCAGTTCGGGCTGTGGGTGGAGCCGGAGATGGCCAACCCCGACAGCGGCGCGCTGCGCGAACGCCCGGACGCGGCGCTGGGGCTGGCCGGGCGGCCCGTCCGCCTGTCGCGGCATCAGCTCGTGCTCGACCTGACCCGGGCGGAGGCTTGGGCGCGCGTCCATGGGGCGCTCGCCACGCTGCTGC
>CAXTTB010000004.1:6110-14616 GCA_964246905.1 uncultured Acetobacteraceae bacterium
CTGGCCTTCTCGCTCCTCGGCGGCGTCCTGCTCGCCGGCCGCGCCCGGCGCCGCCGCGGGGCGGCCGGCCGCCCGCGCCCAGGTGCTCGCGACCTACGCGCTGCTGGACCGCCTGCAGGCGGACCACCCGGCGCTGGAGATCGAGAGCTGCGCGTCGGGCGGGGCGCGCGCCGACTGGGGCGTGCTCGCCCGCACCCAGCGCGTGTGGACCTCGGACTGCACCGACGCGCTGGAGCGCCTGCGCATCCAGCGCGGGGCGTCCAGGCTCCTGCCGCCCGAGATCATGGGCGCGCATGTCTCGGCCAGCCCGAACCACCAGACCGGGCGGCGTCACACGCTGGCGTTCCGCGCCGCCGTGGCGCTCCTGCACCACTTCGGCATCGAGCTGGACCCGCTGACGCTCGACGATGCGGAGCGGGAGGAGCTGGCCGGCTGGATCGCGCTGCACAAGCGCCTGCGCCCGCTGCTGCACGCCGGCCTGCACGTGGCGGCTGACCCGGTGGACGGCCGCACGCTCTCCGGCGTGGTCGCGCCGGACGCGGGCCATGCGGTCTATGTGGCCGCACAGGAGGCGGACCGCGCCCGCCCGCACCCGGCGCCGCTGCGCCTGCCGGGCCTGCGCGCCGATGCGTCCTACCGGCTGCAGATCCCCGCGCCGCAGCGCCCGGACGGCAAGCTTTCGGCCGCGCACCGCGCGTTGTATGCCGAGGGCGTCGCCGCCGCCGGCGGCATGTTGGCCCATGCCGGCCTCATGCCGCCCCCGATGCAGCCGGAGACGGCGCTCATCCTCGAACTGCGCCGGGAGCCATGGGATGGCTGAGGTCGCGCTCCGCGGCGTACGCAAGTCGTTCGGTCCGGTCGATGTCATCAAGGGCATCGACCTCGACATCGCGCATGGCGAGTTCTGCGTGTTCGTGGGTCCGTCCGGCTGCGGCAAATCGACGCTGCTGCGGCTGATCGCCGGGCTTGAGGACATCACCGCCGGCACGCTCGGCATCGGCGGCCTGGACATGACGCGCGTGCCGCCCGCCAACCGCGGCATCGCCATGGTGTTCCAGTCCTACGCGCTCTATCCCCACATGACGGTGGGCGAGAACATCAGCTTCGGCCTGCGCATGACCAACACGCCGAAGCCGGTCATCGCCGCGCGGGTGGCGGAGGCGGCGCGGCTCCTGCAGCTCGGCGCCTATCTCGGCCGCAAGCCGTCCCAGTTGTCCGGCGGGCAGCGGCAGCGGGTGGCGATCGGGCGCGCCATCGTGCGCGAACCCCAGGTGTTCCTGTTCGACGAGCCGCTGTCCAACCTCGACGCGGCACTCCGCTCGCAGACGCGGGTGGAGCTGCTGAACCTGCACCGCACGCTGGGCGCCACGATGATCTACGTCACGCACGACCAGGTCGAGGCGATGACCATGGCCGACAAGATCGTGGTGCTGCAAGGCGGTGAGATCGAGCAGGTCGGCACTCCGCTCGAGCTGTACGAGCGTCCGCGCAACCTGTTCGTGGCGGGCTTCATCGGCTCCCCGCGCATGAACGCCATCCCGGCCCGCGTCGCCACCGTGGCCGGCGGCGCGGCGCGGCTGGAGCTGCCCGGCGGCGCGGTGTCGCACGTCCCGCTCGGCGGCACGCGGCTCGCCCCCGGACCCGTGACGCTCGGCATCCGCCCGGAACACGTCAAGGTCGATGGGCACGTCGCGGCGGATGGCGCGGCGGCGCCGGGCGAGGGCCTCGCCGGGACCGTGACCCTGGCCGAGCACCTGGGCGCCGAGACCATCCTGCACGTCGAGACCGCCCAGGGTGCGGTCGTGGTCGCCCGCGCCGAGGGGCGCGCGCCGCAGCGGATCGGCCAGCCCGTGACGCTGACCCTCGATCCGCGCTTCTGCCACCTGTTCGACCCTGCCGGTCCCGCTCTGCTGAACGCGCCCGGCTGACTGGAGGAACCGCCTCATGCTCGGCGTCTGCTACTACCCCGAACATTGGCCGGAGGCCTGGTGGGCCGAGGATGCGCGGCAGATGCGCGAGATGGGCCTCACATACGTCCGCATCGCCGAGTTCGCCTGGAGCCGGATCGAGCCGGCGCCGGGCCGCTTCGACTGGGGATGGCTCGACCGCGCGGTGGCGGCGCTGGGCGACGCCGGGCTGCGCGTGGTGATGTGCACGCCGACCGCGACGCCGCCGAAATGGCTGATCGACGCGCATCCCGACATCCTGCCCGTGGACGCGCACGGCCGCCCGCGCGGCTTCGGCAGCCGGCGGCACACGACGTTCAGCTCCGGCGCCTGGCTGGAGGCGAGCCGGGCCATCACGGAGGCGGTGGCCGCCCGCTACGGCGCGCACCCGGCGGTCGCCGGCTGGCAGATCGACAACGAGTTCGGCTGCCACGACACGGTGCTGTCCTACGGCACAGCGGACCTGCGCGCCTTCCATGACTGGCTGCGCCGCCGCTACCAGGACCCGGACCGGCTGAACGAGGCCTGGGGCAACGTATTCTGGTCGATGGAGGTGGCGTCCTTCGACCAGGTGGCCCTGCCCGCCGGCGCGGTGACGGAGGCGAACCCGGCGGCGTGGCTGGATTTCCGGCGCTTCGCCTCCGACCAGGTGGTGGCGTATGCGGCGACGCAGGCGGCGATCCTGCGCGCGCACTCGCCGGGCCGGTTCGTCACCCACAACTTCATGGGCCGCTTCACCGAGTTCGACCATTGGGCGCTCGGCGCCGAACTCGACTTCGCGTCCTGGGACAGCTACCCGCTGGGCTTCACCGAGCAGCGCGAGCTGCCGGACGACGCCCGGGCGATGTTCGCGGAAACCGGGCACCCCGACATGGCGGCGTTCCACCACGACCTCTACCGCGGCGTCGGCCATGGCCGGTGGTGGGTGATGGAGCAGCAGCCCGGCCCGGTGAACTGGGCGCCGTGGAACCCGGTGCCGAAGCCCGGGATGGTGCGGCTGTGGACGTGGGAGGCGCTGGCGCACGGGGCCGAGGTGGTCAGCTACTTCCGCTGGCGGCAGGTGCCGTTCGCGCAGGAGCAGATGCACGCGGGCCTGCACCGTCCCGACCGCGTGCGCTCGCCGGGCGGCGAGGAGGCGGCGCGGGTCGCGGCCGAGCTTGCGGGGATCGCCCTCCCGGACGGCGCCCCGGCGCCGGTGGCGCTGGTGTTCGACTACGAGGCGGCCTGGGTGGCCGGAATCCAGCCCCAGGGCGCGGACTTCAGCTACGTGGAGCTTTGCCTGCGCTGGTACGAGGCCGCGCGGCGCTGCGGCATGGATATCGATATCGTCCCGCCGGGCGCGCCGCTCGTTGGCTATGCCGCGGTGCTGGCGCCGTGCCTCCCTATCGTTTCCGAGGCCGCGCGCGCCGCGTTCGAGGCGGCAGACGGCGTGCTGCTGTTCGGCCCGCGCACGGGCAGCAAGACCGCGGGCTTCTCGATCCCGCCCGAGCTGCCGCCCGGCCCGCTCCAGGCGCTGCTGCCGATGCGGGTGGTCCAGGCCGCCTCCTTGCGCCCCGGCCTGCGCCACGCCGTGACGGGCCGGGTCGCGGGGGCCATGGAGCGGTGGCGGGAATGGGTCGAGCCGGGCGCGGGCACGGAGGCGTTGGCCGGTTTCGCCGACGGCACGCCGGCCCTGCTCCACGCCGGACGGGCGCATTACCTCGCCGGCTGGCCGGACGCCGCGTTGCTGAATGCAGCCATGCGGCACCTTCTGGAAGCGGCTGGCCTGCCCTTGATGGACTTGCCGCCGGGCGTACGGCTGCGCCGCCGCGGCGGCCTGGCCTTCGCGTTCAACTACGGGCCTGAACCCTGGGCCGCGCCGGACGCCGGACGCTTCGTCCTGGGCGGGCGGACCGTGCCGCCGCAGGGCGTCGCCGCCTGGCAGGCTTGACCGGGCGGCTGCCGGCCCCCTTCTACTCGTAATCGACCCAAACACCGCCTTGATCGGCGGAGCGGACGCAGGTCTCGACCCAGCGCACGCCTTCGACCCCCGCCCTGATGCCGGGATAGCGCAGGGATGCGCGCGGCTCGGCCTTCCGGTCGGCCGCGTCCATGGCGGCGGCGAACCGCGCGTAGAGGTTGGCCCAGGCCTCGAACAGGCCCTCGGCATGGCCCGCCCCGATGCGGTCGTCGGCGAGGGCCTCGGGATGGAGGTAGCCCATCCCGCGCTCCAGGATGCGCGCCGGCTCGCCCTGCAACTCGAAGGAAAGCTGGTTCGGCCGCTCGTCCCACCATTCGATGCTGGCCTTCGCGCCGACGATGCGGAGCTTCTGGCTGTGCATGGCGCCGGCGTTCACCGCGCTCGACCACACGGTTCCGAAGGCGCCGTTGTCATACTCCATCAACGTCACCGCGTTGTCCTCCAAGGGGGCGCGGCTCTTGACGAAGCTCTGGCGCGCGCAGAGCAGGCGCCTGATCCGGAGATGCGGCAGGATCGCCCCAGCCATGTAGAACGGGTGCGTCCCGAGATCGCCCAGCACGAAGCTCGGCCCGGCGAAGCGCGGATCGACGCGCCAGCGCGCGGCCGGGCTGTGCTCCTCCACCGGCGCGCTGCCGAAGCCGTGGGCGAACTGGAGGTTGACGATGCGGATCTCGCCGAGGTCGCCCCGCGCCACCATCGCCCGGGCCTGCTCGATGAGCGGGTGGCCGGCATAGCCGTAGGCCACGCCGACGACCTTGCCGCGGCGCGCGGCCAGGGCTTCCAGCTCTTGCGCCTCCGCCACGGTGAAGCAGAGCGGCTTCTCGCAGACGACATGGAGGCCGTGCTCCAGCGCGGCCTTGGTGATCGCAAAGTGCGTGCTGTTCGGCGTCGCGACGGAGACGGCCTGGATGCCGTCGGCCCGCCGGGCCTCGGCCTCGAACAGGGCGAGGTGGTCGGGATAGCAGCGCCCGGGCGCCAGGCCCAGTCCGATGCCGAAGGCGCGCCCCCGCCCGGGGTCGAGGTCGAAGGCCCCGGCCACCAGGTCGAAGGCCCGGTCCCGCAGCGCCGCGGAGCGGTGGACGGAGCCGATCTGGCTGCCCTGTCCGCCGCCCACCATCGCCCAGCGGATCGGCGCCGCGGCCTGTTCGCCGTCCGTCATGGCCCTTCGCTCCGTCCCTTGTCCCGCGTCAGAAGCCGATGCTTCTCAGGTAGTCCAGGCTGGCACGCACGTCGGCGGCGCTGCCGCCCGCGTTCAGCGGGTCGCATTCCTGCTCCACCGTGATGAAGCCCGCGTAGCCGGTCCGCTCCAGCAGCGCGCGGATGGCGGGGTAGTCGATCACGCCCCGGCCAATGGGGCACATCACCCCCTGCGCGCAGGCCTCGAAGAAACGGACGCCCCCGCCCATCACGCCCCCGCTCATCACATGACGGAACACGACGGGGTCGATGTCCTTGAAGTGGATGTAGTCGAGCCGTCCGGCATACCGCTCCAACGTCGCCACCGGGTCCATGCCGGCGTAGAAGGCATGGCCGGTGTCGAGGCAGAGGCCGGCGGTCTCCTGCGGGATGTCGGCAGCGATGCGCTCCACCTCGTCGGCGAACTCGATGTATCCGCCGGCATGGGGGTGGATCACCGCGCGCACGCCGTGGCGCTCGCGGGCGAGGTCCGCAATGGCCCGGATGGTGGCGGCCATGCCGTCCCATTCCCGGTCCGCCAGGCGCGGGGCGTGGTCCGGGTGCCCGGCGGCGACGTCGCGCTCGTCGTGGCCCCAATCGATCACCGTGAGGTATGGGGCGGCATGGCGCTGCCCGGCTTGCCGCACCGGCCGCGGCAGGCGGGTGAGGAGGGCGCAGGTCTCGTCCGTTTGGCGGAGCAGGCGGTCCCGGTTGCCGGGCGAAACCAGGTCGTCGAAGATCGTGCCGGCCACGATGGACAGGCCGTGCCGGCGCAATGCGTCCGACACCGCCACGGGGTCGGGCGGCACGTAGCGGTAGGGGCCAAGCTCCAGGCCGCCATAGCCCGCCGCCGCCGCCTCCTCGAACACGCGCCGCCATGGCGGGAGGTTGGGGTTGCGCAGGTCATCGACGCCCCAGCAGCAGGGCGCCGTGGTGATGGTGACGGCCGCCATCGCGAAATCCTCCAGGCGCCGCTTATAGGCGCCGCGCCAAGTCGGGCCGAAGGCGGGAGTTGAGGGCTTCCCCTCAGCCGCTATGCTGGACGCGACGGAGGGAACAACATGGCAAGAGCGGGCACGCCGCACCGGAACGGGCTGGAGGACGTGGCGCGCCTGGCGGGCGTGGGCCTGGCCACCGTGGACCGCGTGCTGAACGAGCGCGGGGGCGTGGCCGCCGGCACCGCGCGCCGGGTCATCGACGCGGCCCGGCGGCTCGGCCTGCGCCGCATCCTGCCCAGCCCGCACAGCCGCCTGGTCCGGGTCGAGGTCCTGCTGGCCCGGTCGGAGGCGCCGTTCTTCGTGCGGCTCACCCGCGCCTTCGCCCGGGTGGCGGACAGCCTGGACCGATCCGTGACCCTGCTGCGCTCCACGCTGGACCAGTCCGACCCGCGTGCGGTAGCGCAGCGCATCCGGGCGGCCGCGGCAGACGGGCTGATCGTGTATTGCGCGGAGCACCCGGCGATCCAGGACGCCATCGCCGCCGTCACGGGCGCGGGCACGCCGGTGATCTGCCTCGTCACCGACGTGCCCGACAGCCCGCGCTTCGCCTATGTCGGCATCGACCACCTCAAGGCCGGGCGCACGGCCGGGTTCTTCGCGGCCCGCATGGCCCGGCGCGCCGGCCCCGCCCTCGTCGTCACTGCCAACCCGGGCTACCGGGAGCACAAGGAGCGGCTGGCAGGCTTCCGGGAGGGCCTGGCCGCCCACGCGCCCGCAGTGCCGGTCGCCGACGTGCTGCGGGCCAACGACGACCGCGACCGCGCCTATACGCTGGTCGCCCGGTTGCTGCGCCGCGTCCCCGACCTCAGCACGATCTACAACACGGGCGGCGCGAACCGCGCGGTCGCGGCGGCGCTGCGCGACGCAGGCGCGGCGGGGCGGGTCCTGTTCATCGGCCACGAGCTGACCGAGTTCAGCGCGGCGCTGCTGCGGGACGGAGTGATGACGCTGGCCATCGACCAGGCGCCCGAACTGCAGGCCCGGCGCTCGGTCGAGGCCATGCTCAAGCGCCTCGGCTTCCTGGAAGCCGGCCCGCCCTCGACCGAGATCCCGTTCACGCTGCACACGCCGGAGAACACGTGACGCCACGGGAAGCGGCGCGCGCTCAACGGTCGAGGAACGTCTTGTAGTTCTCCGGCGTCACCAGCTCGTAGGGCACGAAGTCGAGCTGCTCCACAGCCTCGCCGCGCGCGAGCTTGACGGCGTTCTCGATGGCCTTGCGCCCCTGGCCCTTGGCGTCCTGGAACACGGTCACGGCGAGGCCGCCCTTCTGCATCTCGGCCAAGGCGTCCGCCGTCGCGTCCACGCCGCCCACGAACACCTCCGTTCCCGAGCGCCCGGCCTGGCGGAGCGCGATGATGGCGCCGATCGCCATCTCGTCGTTGTTGGCCACGACGGCGTTGATCTCCGCGCCCTTCGACAGCCAGTTGGTCATCAGGTCGATGGCCTTGGTCCGCTCGAAGTTGGCGGTCTGCTCCTCCACCACCTTGATGCCAGGGTTCTTGGCCAGCACCTCCTTGTTGCCCGCCGTCCGCCCCTGCGTCGAGTTGTTGGCGAGGTCCCCCAGCATGAGCACCACGTTGCCCTTGCCGCCCATGCGCCGGGCCAGCTCGGTCATCTCCAGCCGCCCGGCCACCAGGTCGTCGGAGGCCACGACCGACACCTTGGGCGGCAGCGTCTTCGCATCCGGGCGGCGGTTGACGTAAACCAGCGGGATGCCGGCGGAGGTCACGGCCTTGGTGATGTTCTGCGTCGCCGCGGTGTCCACCACGTTGACCACGACCGCGTCCACCTTCTGGGACATGAAGTTCTGCACCTGGCTGATCTGGCGGCCGATGTCGCCCTGCGCGTCCTGGAACTGGACCTGCACATCGGGCGCAGCCTTCGCATAGTCCGCCATCGCCTGGCGCACGCTGGTCAGGAAGTTGTCGTCGAACAGCGCCATGGACACGCCGATGGTGATCGTCTTGGCCTGGCCCGGCGCGGCCGTCATCAACAGCACGGCCGCGGCGGCGAGCAGCGTCTTCATTTTTGGTTTCCTCCCCCGTTTGGGATTCGACCGTAACGGAGCGTGGGCGGAGGACGATGGCCAGAGTTGAGGGGTTCGCATCAAATTAACGTCGGTGCCGATGGCGCCGCCCCGGGGCGGTCTGCTACCCATCCCTGACAGAACGAGAGCCACGGCCGGCGTTCGCGCCGCGGGGTGGGCTTCGACCCATCTCCCGCCGCGCGCCGCCTTTCCGGGCCAGGGGGAAGGAACCGCGGGGATGCCGGAGGCGCTCGGCTTCGCACTGAACCATATCGCCGTCCCACGCCGCTGCTTCGCCGGCCTCGCGGCGCTGGCCCGCGGCCTCGGCGTGGACGCGGTGGAGATCCGCAACGACCTGCCGGGCGTGGAGATCGCGGACGCAACCCCAGCAACCCGG
>CAXTTB010000004.1:14626-23307 GCA_964246905.1 uncultured Acetobacteraceae bacterium
GCATGGAGGCCGCGGCGGCCCGGGTGCGGGGCGAGGCGGAGGCCGCCGGGGTCTCCATCCTGTCCATCAACGCCCTGCAACGGTTCAACCTCTGGGACGCAGGGCGCGAGGCGGAGGCCGCGGCGCTTGGCGCCTACGCCCGGGACTGCGGCGCGCGCGCCCTCGTGCTCTGCCCGCTGAACGCCCGGGACGACCGCCGGGGCGAGGCGGAGCGGCGCCGGGACCTGGAGCGGGCGCTTGTCGCCCTGATGCCCATTCTGCTCGACCATGGGCTGACCGGCCTCATCGAGCCGCTCGGCTTCGAGGAAAGCTCGCTGCGCCTGAAGCGAACCGCATTGGATGCGGTGGACGCGGTGGATGGCGGACGGGCCTTTGCCGTGGTGCATGACACCTTCCACCACCATCTGGCGGGCGAGGCCGAGAGCTTCCCGGAGCGGACGGGGCTGGTCCACCTGTCCGGGGTGGAGGACGCGGACCTGTCCCGCGCCGCCATGCGGGACGGGCATCGCGTCCTGGTGGGGCGGCGCGACCGCCTCGGCAACCTGGAGCAGGTCGGCGCCCTGGTGCGCGGCGGCTACGCCGGCCCGCTGTCCTTGGAGCCGTTCGCCCCAAGCGTACAGGAGCTGGACGACCCGGCGCCGGCGCTGCGCGACAGCATGGCGTTCATCCGCGCCGGGCTGGCGGAACAGGCCCGGGCGCCGGCGGCTTGAGGGAGGCACGGGCCATGTCAGCACACGCCGACGACCGGACCGCCGACCGGGCCATGCCAGGGGAGTACCTGCTGGAGGCCCTCGGCGTGTCCAAGCAGTTCCCGGGCGTCAAGGCGCTGGAGGACGTCACCCTGCGCCTGCGCGCCGGCTCGGTCCATGCGCTGATGGGCGAGAACGGCGCCGGCAAGTCCACGCTGATGAAGATCCTGGCCGGGGTGATCCAGCCGACGGCCGGGGAGATCCGGGCCGGCGGCCAGCCCCGCGTCTTCGCAGGCCCGCGCGACGCCCAGGACTGCGGCATCGCCATGATCCACCAGGAACTGAACCTGGTGCCGCACATGACGGTGGCGGAGAACATCTGGGTGGGGCGGGAGCCGCGCCGCTTCGGCTTCGTGGACCACGCGGCGCTGCGCCGGCGCACCGCGGCGCTGCTGGACCAGCTCGGCTTGGCGCTCGATCCGGAGGAGCGGGTGGGCAACCTGGCGGTTGCCAACCAGCAGATGGTGGAGATCGCCAAGGCGGTCTCCTACGACTCCCGCGTCCTCATCATGGACGAGCCGACCTCCTCGCTCACCGAGCACGAGGCCGCCCACCTGTTCCGCATCATCGGCCGGCTGCGCGACGGGGGGAAGGCCATCGTCTATATCTCGCACAAGATGGGCGAGATCTTCGCCATCTCGGACGAGATCTCGGTGTTCCGCGACGGCCGGCACGTGGCGACCGACCAGGCCGCCGCCTTCGACCAGAACCGGCTGATCGCGCTCATGGTGGGGCGGGAGCTGACGCACCTGTTCCCGAAAGGCGAGGCGAAGATCGGCGAGACCGTGCTGTCCGTGCGCGGCCTGGCGCTCGACGGCGTGTTCCGGGACGTGAGCTTCGACCTGCGGCGCGGCGAGATCCTGGGGCTGGCCGGTCTGGTCGGCGCGGGCCGCACCAACGTCGCGGAGACCCTGTTCGGCGTGACGCCGGCGACCGCGGGCGAGGTGCTCCTCGACGGCAGGCCGGTCCGCATCGCCCACCCGGCGCAGGCGATGCGCCACGGCATGGCGCTGCTCACCGAGGACCGCAAGCTGAACGGCCTGTTCCTCATGCTCTCCGTGCTGGAGAACATGCAGATCGCCTCCGTGCGGGACCACTCGGGCCAGGGCTTCGTGCGCCAGTCCGAGCTGAGCGCCGCCTGCGCGGAGATGGTGCGCGCGCTCCGGGTCAAGACGCCGGGCCTCGACGAGACGGTGGAGAACCTGTCGGGCGGCAACCAGCAGAAGGTGCTGATCGCGCGCTGGCTGATGACCAAGCCGCGCATCCTGATCCTGGACGAGCCGACGCGCGGCGTGGACGTGGGCGCCAAGGCGGAGATCCACCGGCTGATGTCCGAGCTGGCCGAGCAGGGCCTGGCGATCATCATGATCTCCTCCGAGCTGCCGGAGATCCTCGGCATGAGCGACCGGGTGATGGTGATGCACGAGGGGCACGTGAGCGGCTTCCTCGGCCGCGCGGAGGCCACGCAGGAGAAGATCATGCAGCTCGCCGCCCGATAGGGCCGGGGAGCCGGGGAGGACAGCAATGAAGAACGCAGCCGCCGTCGCCGACGTCGCCATACCCGTCAAAGCAGCGCCGCGCCGGCGCAAGTGGCCCGTGGAGGTCAGCATCGTGCTCGTGCTGATCGGCATGGCGCTGATCTTCGAGCTGCTGGGCTGGTCGCTGCGCGGGCAGAGCTTCCTCGGCAACCCCGGGCGCCTGCTCATCATCATCCTGCAGGTGTCCACGGTCGGCCTGCTCGCGGTCGGCGTGACCCAGGTCATCATCACCGGCGGCGTCGATCTGTCCTCCGGCTCGGTGCTGGCGCTGTCGGCCATGGTGGCGGCGAGCCTCGCGCAGTCGGGCGACTACGCGCGGGCGGTGTTCCCATCGCTCACCGACATGCCGGCGGCGGTGCCCGTGCTGGCGGCGCTGGCGGTGGGGGCGGCGGCCGGGCTGCTCAACGGCGCGCTCGTCACCTACGGGCGGCTGCCGGCGTTCATCGCCACGCTCGGCATGATGGTCACGGCGCGCGGCCTCGCCCGCTACTACACCAAGGGGCAGCCGATCAGCATGTTGACCGACCAGTACACCGCCATCGGCGCCGGCGCGAACCCGGTGCTGATCTTCCTGGCGGTGGCGGTGATCTTCCATGTGGCGCTGGGCTACACGCGCTACGGCAAGTACACCTACGCCATCGGCGGCAACCTGCAGGCGGCGCGCGTGTCCGGCATCAACGTGACCCGGCACCTGATCCTGGTTTACGGCATCGCCGGGCTGCTGGCCGGCCTGGGCGGCGTCATCACCTCCGCCCGCGCGGCGAGCGGACAGGCCGGCATGGGGATGAGCTACGAGCTGGACGCCATCGCCGCCGCGGTGATCGGCGGCACCAGCCTGTCCGGCGGCGTCGGGCGGATCACCGGCACCGTGGTCGGCACGCTGATCCTGGGCGTGATGACCAGCGGCTTCACCTTCCTGGGCGTGGACGCCTACATCCAGGACATCGTGAAGGGCCTCATCATCATCGCCGCCGTCATGGCCGACCAGTACCGCCGGGGCGGGCGCCGCAATGCTTGAGCCGGAGGGGACCGTCCGCCTCACCGCGGCGCAGGCGGTGGTGCGCTATCTCGCCGCCCAGCGCACGGTGCTGGACGATGGGACGGAGACGCCGCTCTTCGCGGGCTGCTGGGCCATCTTCGGCCACGGCAACGTGTCCGGCATGGGCGAGGCGCTGCACGGGGCGCGGGACGCGCTGCCCACCTTGCGCGGGCACAACGAGCAGGGCATGGCGCTGGCCGCCGCCGCCTTCGCCAAGGCGTCGGGCCGGCGGCGGATGATGGCGGTCACGACCTCCATCGGGCCGGGGGCGATGAACCTGCTGACCGCGGCCGGCGTCGCCCACGTCAACCGCCGGCCGGTGCTGTTCCTGCCCGGTGACGTGTTCGCCAACCGCCGGCCCGACCCGGTGCTGCAGCAGCTCGAGGCGCCGCATGACGCCACCGCCAGCGTCAACGACTGCTTCAAGCCGGTGTCGCGCTTCTGGGACCGCATCACCCGGCCGGAGCAGCTCCTGGTCTCGCTGCCCCGCGCCATGGCCGTGCTCACCGACCCGGCGGAGTGCGGCCCGGCCACGCTCTGCCTGTGCCAGGACGTGCAGACGGAGGCCTGCGACTACCCCGAAGCCTTCTTCGCCCCCCGCCTGCACCGACCGCGCCGGCCCGGCGCCGCTCCCACCGAGCTTGCCGATGCCGCGGCCCTGCTGCGCGGCGCCGGGCGGCCCCTGCTCGTCGCCGGCGGCGGCGTGCGGTACTCGGGGGCGGCCGGGGCGCGGCAAGGCTTCGCGGCCCGGCACCGCATCCCCGTCGCCGAGACGCAGGCCGGCAAGGGCGCGATGCCCTGGGACCACAAGCAGGCCGTGGGGTCCATCGGCGTGACCGGCAGCTCGGCCGCCAACGCCTTGGCGGGCGAGGCGGACGTGGTGCTGGCGGTCGGCACGCGCCTTCAGGACTTCACCACGGGGTCGCGCGCCGTGCTGCCGGGCCGGGCGCGGCTGGTGCAGCTCAACGTCGCTGCCTTCGACGCGCACAAGCACGGCGCCGTGCCGCTGGTCGGAGACGCGCGCCGCACGCTGGAGGAACTGGGCGCGGCGCTGGCGGGCTATGCCTCCCCGACCGCTTGGCAGCAACGCGCGGCGGGGCTGATGCAGGAGTGGAACGCGGCCGTGGACCTGGCGACGGCGCCGGGCAACCTCGACCTGCCGACCGACGCGCAGGTGCTGGGCGCGGTGAACCGGGCCGCAGGGCCGGGCGGCACCGTGGTCTGCGCCGCGGGTGGCCTGCCGGGCGAGCTGCACAAGCTGTGGCGCACCGCCGGGCCGGGCGGCTACCACTTGGAATACGGCTTCTCCTGCATGGGCTACGAGATCGCCGGCGGCCTCGGCGTGAAGCTCGCGTGCCCGGAGCGGGAGGTGTTCGTGATGGTGGGCGACGGCAGCTACCTGATGCTCAACTCGGAGCTGCACACCTCGGTGATGCTGGGGCGCAAGCTGGTCGTGGCCGTGCTGGACAACCGCGGCTACGGCTGCATCAACCGCTTGCAGCAGGCCTGCGGCGGCGCGCCGTTCAACAACCTGCTCGCCGACGTGGACGGCCGGGCGAGCGAGGCGTGGGTGGACTTCGCCGCCCATGCGCGGTCGCTCGGCGCGCAGGCGGAGGCGGTGGACGGCATCGCCGGGCTGGAAGCGGCGCTCCTGCGCGCCAAGGCGGCGGACCGCAGCTATGTCATCGTGGTCCCGACCGACCCTTTGCCGGCCACGGAAGCGGGTGGCGCCTGGTGGGACGTGGCGGTGCCGGCAGTGTCCGGGCGCGGCGCGGTGCGGGACGCGCACGCGGCCTACCAACGGGCGCGTGCGGCGCAGGCGATGGGGTGAGCATGGCCATCAGGCTCGGCACCAACCCGATCGCGTGGAGCAACGACGACATGCCGGAACTCGGCGGCGACACGCCGCTTGAGACCTGCCTTGCCGAGGCGCGGCAGGCCGGCTTCACCGGCATCGAGAAGGGCAACAAGTTCCCAACCGACCCGGCGGCGCTCCGAGCGGCGCTCGCCCGCCACGGCCTGACGTTCGTGTCCGGCTGGTACGGCGCCGAGCTGCGCCGCCGCACGGCCGAGCAGGAGATGGAGGCGGTGCGGCCCCACCTGGACCTGCTGCGCGCCTGCGGCTGCGGGGTGATGGTGTTCGCCGAAACCTCCGGCACCGTGCAGAACCAACGCGGCGTGCCGGTCGCCGACCGTCCGGTGATGCGGGAGGACGAGTGGCCGCCCTTCCTGGACCGCCTGGGCCGCCTGGGCGACTGGATGGCCGGCCAAGGCGTGCGGATCGCCTTCCACCACCACATGGGCACCGTCATCGAGACGGCAGCCGAGATCGACCGGCTGCTGGACGGCACGCCCCCGAGCGTCGGCCTGCTGTTTGACACCGGCCACCTGGCCTTCGCCGGCGAGGACCCGGCGGCCGTGTCGCGCCGCTGGGCGCACCGGATCAACCACGTCCACGCCAAGGACGTCCGTCCGGACGTGCTGGCGCGGGCGCGGGCGGAGCGGTGGAGCTTCCTCGACGCGGTGGTGGCCGGGGTGTTCACCGTGCCCGGCGACGGCGGGGTGGACTTCGTGTCCGCCCTGCGCCCCGTGGCGGAGGCGGGCTACGCCGGCTGGCTGATCGTGGAGGCCGAGCAGGACCCGGCCCGCGCCCATCCGCTCACCTACGCCCGCAAGGGCTGCGACGCCCTGCGCGCCGCGGCCGGGGCGGCGGGCTTCCAGATCGCCTGAACCGAGGGGAGGCGCGCGTGCGGGTCTGCGTGGTCGGCTACGGCATGATGGGGGAATGGCACTCCCGGGCGCTGCGGGACATGGGCGTGGAGCTGCACACCCTCGTCGGCCGCCGGCCCGAGGCGGCGCAGGCCTTCGCCGAGGCGCACGGCTACCGCCGCTGGACGCTGTCGCTCGACGAGGCGCTGGCCGACCCGGCGATTGAGGCCGTGATCCTCGCCACCCCGAGCGAGGGGCACGAGGCGGAGGCGGTCCGCTGCCTGCAAGCGGGCAAGCACACGCTGATCGAGATCCCCATCGCCATGAGCCTCGCCGGCGCCGAGCGCGTGGTCGCCGCGGGGGAACGCTCCGGCAAGACGTACGGGCTGAGCCACCCCATGCGCTTCCGCCGGGAGCGGGAGGCGTTGCGTGCCCGTGTGGCGGCGGGCGAGGAGCGCATCCGGCACATCGCCGGGCGGTTCTTCATCCCGCGCCTGGTCAACGTCGGCGCGACCGGCTACCGGCGGAGCTGGAGCGACAACATCCTGTGGCACCACTTCTGCCACTTCGTCGATCTCGGCCTGTTCCTGTTCGACTTCGCGCCTGTCCGCCGGGTGCAGAGCCATCTGGGGCCGCTGCACGGGACGACGGGCATCCCCATGGAGTGCGTGGTGCTGGCGGAGACGGAGGACGGGCGCACCCTGCTCGTGCACGGCTCCTACCATGCGAGCTTCCGGATCTACGACAAGCTGATCGTCACCGACCGGGACACGTACCTTTTCGACACCCTGGCCGCGACGGTCCGCACCCGCGAGGGCACGGCGCCCATGGACGGCGAGCAGGACAACGCCGCGCGGATCGTGCGGGACTTCGTGGACGCGGTGCGTGACGGGCGGCCGCCGCTGGCCTCCGGCCCCTCCGTGCTGCCGGCGATGCGGGTGCTGCAGGCGGTGCAGGACGAGTGGGACGCGCGCTTCGGGGCGCGCTCCATCCCGGGGCGCCCGCTGCCCGATGCAGGAGAACGGCCATGAAGATCGCCCTCGACCCCTACATGCACCGCCACCTGCCGCTCATCGAGCTGCCGCGGCTGGCGGCGGAGCTGGGGTACGAGTACATCGAGCTGTCGCCCCGCGCCGACTTCCTGGACTGGTGGGTGCATCCGCGCGCCTTTCCGGAGCGGATCCAGGCGTTCAAGGCGGCGCTCCGGGACCACGGGGTCAAGCTCGCCTCCCTGCTGCCGATGTACCGCTGGGCCAGCCCGGACGAGGAGGAGCGCAGGACCGCCGTCGGCTACTGGAAGAAGGCCATCGAGGTCGCGGTCGAGATGGGCTGCGACACCATGAACTCGGAGTTCGGCCGCGGCCCCCATCCGGAGCGCGGGGGCTGCTCAAGCTGCTGCGCCGGCGGCATCGCCACCGAGATGTCGGAGGCCGCCTGGTGGCGTTCCATGGAGGAGCTGGTGCCGGTGTTCGAGCGGGAAGGCGTCAACCTGCACATCGAGCCGCACCCGGAGGACTGGGTCGAGACCCTGCATCCGGCGGTGGACATGATCCGCACGGTCAACTCGAAGCACGTGAAGTTCCTGTACTGCGCCCCGCACACCTTCTACTTCGGAGCCGACATGGCGCAGATGATCCGGGACGCCGCCCCCGTGCTGGCGCATGTCCACGTCGCCGACACGTTCAACCACAAGGCGTCCTCCGGCCTGCGCTACATCGTCAACCCGCCGGGTTCGACGGCGCGGGTGCACCAGCACCTCGACATCGGCCAGGGCGAGGTGGACTGGGACGTGTTCTTCGGGACCCTGCGCGAGGTCGGGTTCGACGGCATCGTGACGAGCTGCGTGTTCGCCTGGGAGGAGCGCGCCGTCCAGTCCTCGCGCTTCATGCGGCAGGAGATCCAGCGTTACGTGGACAAGCATTGGGGCGACAAGCATTGGGGCGACAAGCATTGGGGCGCCGCCGGGGCGCCCGGCTGACGCGGGAGGGCGCCATCGGCGGCAACAGGACAGGGAGGGCAGCATGGCAGTGAACGTCGGGGTCATCGGCGTGGGCATGATCGGGCAGGACCACGTCCGCCGGCTGAGCACGGTGCTGCCGGGTTGCGCGGTCGTGGCGGTCACGGATACGGACCCGGGGCGCGCGCAAAGCGTGGCGGAGGGCGTGCCGGGCACCGCGCCGCGGGTGTTCGCCACGGGCCAGGACCTGATCCGGGACGGGGCCGTGGATGCGGTCGTCGTCGCGTCCTGGGGGCCGACGCACGAGGACTACGTGCTCGCCTGCGTCGCGTCCGGCAAGCCGGTGTTCTGCGAGAAGCCGCTGGCGACCACGCAGGAGGCCTGCCTGCGCATCCTGGACGCGGAGGCGGCCCATGGCCGGCGGCTCGTGCAGGTCGGCTTCATGCGCCGCTTCGACCCGGCCTACCGCGCGCTCAAGGACACCGTGGACGGCGGGGCCATCGGCGCGCCGCTGCTGTTCCACTCGGTCCACCGCAACCCGTCGGTGCCCCCGCACTACACGGCCGACATGGCGGTCAGCGACACGGCGGTGCACGACATCGACATGGCGCGCTGGCTGCTGGACGATGAGGTTGCCGCGGCCTCCGTCCTCAAGCCGCGCCGCAACAGCCGGGCCGGGGCGCTGCAGG
>CAXTTB010000005.1:0-22583 GCA_964246905.1 uncultured Acetobacteraceae bacterium
CGCTCCAGCCGGGCCTCGCGCGGGGTCTCGGCGCGGGGCGCGGGCGCTGCGGACGGTGGTGGCTCGGTCATCGCGGCAGGAGATGCCGGACCCGCCGCAACGTCAAGCGCCGGGACGCTCGGCCGCCATGAAGTCGCCCGCGGCGAGCCGGGGCAGCGCACCGGGATGATGCAGCGGCGGCACCAGCTCCGCCAGTTGCGGGAGGTCATGCAGGGTCACGGTCTTGCCGCTGGTGGAAAGCAGCTTGCGGGCGCGCAGGCGCCCGAGCACCCGGTTGACGTGGATGACGTGCAGGCCGAGCGTGTCCGCCATCTCCTGCTGTGTCAGCTCAAGCACGAAGCTTGTCTCAGAGGCGAGGCCGCACTGCTGCAGACGGCGGTGCAAGGAGGTCAGCAGCGCCGCGGTGCGTTCCTCGGCATCGAACTGGCCGAGGCGGACCAGCCAATCCTCCGTCGCCGCCTTCTCCGCCAGGACGAGATGGTAAAGCTGCCGGCGGAACTCCGGCAGGCGGTCGAACGCGCCGATCAGGTCGGCGGAGGACAGGGCGAAGTAGGTCAGCGCCGTCGATGTCTGCACCGAAGCCTGCGCCGGCTGCTCGAACAGCGTCTCCAACCCGAAGGTGTCGCCGGGCAGCAGGATGTTGAGGATCTGGCGGCGCCCGTCATGCAGCGTGCGGTAGCGGTAGGCCCAGCCCGAGGCGATGACCCGGACGCGGACGCCGGCATCGCCGGTGCGGCCCATGGACGTGTTGCGCGGGGCAAGCCGCTCCTCCATCGCCACCACGTCCGTTGCCGGCCAACCCGGCGCACCCATCCCGATCTGCAACGCCCACCCTCCATGACCTCTCCGCCCGGACCGAGAAGGCGCATCGAAGGGGTCCGGCATACTGCCAGGACGCCGACTTCTACGCCGATTTCTTACCGGAGCGTTGATTAAAAACGATCCGTCTCAACTTTTAGCAGAAACTTGTTAGCATATCAAAATCTATCTGTTCACGGCGCGGTGTTGAGGGCATCACGCTTGAATCGTCGGGGGCGGTCCAGCCGGACGCTTGCAGGGCCTTGTCCACCGCCGGCAAGGGCGGCGTGGGAGGTGTTGTCGGGCTGCATCGCGGCGTCGTTGCCTGCCGGGTCAGGAATTCAGCGCGGCCCCATGCTCAGGACTTGCGCCCACGCGCCCGAACCCGTAGGAACGTGCCGCGCTGAGGGCGCCGGCGCTGTTGTAGCTCAGTGGTAGAGCACTCCCTTGGTAAGGGAGAGGTCGAGAGTTCAATCCCCTCCAACAGCATCACTCCCCGTCAACCCACCTTTGCCCGATCCCCCAGCATCCCCGCCAAGGTCGGCTCGATGGCCTCCGCCATGCGCGCCTGCGCCTGCGCCGTGGGGTGCAGCGGCGGGTCCGGCGGGTCGAGCTGGTCGTCGTAGAACTGCGTGCGGTCCACCTGGCCGTCGCGCAGGAACAGGGCGGCCAGGTCCATGAACACGACCCGGCCGGCCCCAGCCTCGCCCACCGCCGCCTCGTTGCCGGGCGCGAAACGTTGGGCGAGTTCGCGGTTCACCGCCTGGCTGGTCTTCGTCACGTACTTGGAGCGCACGCTCGGCAGGATGCCCAGCAGCAGGACATGCGTGCCCGGCAAGCGCCGCTGCAGCAGGTCCACCACCGCCACGATCCCGGCCACCGTCTGCGGCGCGTTCCAATGCACCCGGCCCAGGTTGTTGGCGCCGATCAGCACCACCGCCGCCTTGGGGCGGATGCCGTCAAGCTCGCCGTTCTGCATACGCCACAGCAGATGCCCGGTGTTGTCGCCGCGGAACCCCAGGTTGACCGCGTGGCGGCCGCCATAGAACCGTTGCCAGACCGGGGCGAAGTCCTGCCAGTCCGGCGGCCCGCGCTTCTCCCAGTCCTGGGTGATGCTGTCCCCGAGCCATAGAAGGTCCACCCGGCCGGTCCGCAGCTCCGCCAGTTTCTCCTGGTGCCGGGTGCGCCACCACGCCGTGTCCAGGCGGGACAGCGGCACCGCCGCGACCGGGACGCGCTCGGCGCCGCCCAGCAGCGCCGCCGCGGCCCCGAGCACCAGTCGCCGGGTCAGCGCCGCGCGAGGCTCCCCGGCCGAGGCAAGGTTATGGGAAGGCTTGGGATCGGCGGACTGCGCCATGGCACGCTCCAGCTTGGCTGCGGCACTCGGCGCCGCCCGCGGCATTATGCGTTCTCGATTGGAAATGATCGACCTCCATCTCAGCATCGGCATCGGCGCACAGGAAGCGGCTTGCCGCGGCGCGGCCGGGGCGGCAGGCTACGGGTTTAAGGGAGGCGCCAATGGCAAACCTGTTCGACCTGTCCGGCCAGGTCGCGATCATCACCGGGTCCAGCAAGGGCATCGGCCGCGCCATCGCCGAGCGCATGGCCGAGCACGGCGCCCGCGTGGTCGTCAGCAGCCGCAAGGCGGATGCGTGCGAGGCGGTGGCGGACGCCATACGCGGGCGCGGCGGGGAGGCGCTCGTCGTGCCCTGCAACATCGGTCGCAAGGAGGAGCTGCAGGCGCTGGTGGACCGCACGGTGGCCGAATGGGGCCGGGTCGATGCGCTGGTCTGCAACGCGGCGGTCAACCCGTATTTCGGCCCGTCTGCCGGCATCCCGGACGACGCCTGGGACCGCATCATGGGCAGCAACATCCGCAGCAATCACTGGTTGGCCAACATGGTGCTGCCGGGCATGGCGGAGCGCGGGGGCGGGTCGGTCACGGTCGTGTCGTCCATCGCCGGGCTGCGGGGATCGACGACGCTCGGCGCCTACGGGGTGAGCAAGGCGGCGGACATGCAGCTCGTCCGCAACCTCGCCTGCGAATGGGGCGGGCACGGCATCCGCGCCAACTGCATCGCGCCCGGCCTGGTCCGCACCGACTTCGCCCGGGCGCTGTGGGAGGACCCGGCCAACCTCAAGAAGCGCACGCGCGACACGCCGCTGGGCCGGATCGGCGAACCCGACGAGATCGCCGGCGCCGCGGTGTTCCTGGCGGCGGCGTCCGGCCGCTTCATGACGGGGCAGACCATCGTGATCGACGGCGGCGTGCTGGCCGGCGCCCCGGCGCTGGAAGAGGGTTAACCCCGGAACGGGTGGCGGCTCTGCTGCTCCCAGGGGCCGCCCAGGTAGCGCCACAGGTCCAACCCCTCCGCACGCACGGTGAACGGCGCGAAGGCGGCCTGCAGGTTGGCGTGCAGCGCCCGCGCGGCTTCGGGCGACGCCTTGTTCTGGATCGTGACGTGCGGGCGCCAGCCCTGGCGGTCCTGCGGAGTCAGCCACCCGTCCCACTCCCGCGCGAGGCTGGCCCGCAACGCGGCCAGCTCGGGCGACTCCAGCGCGTAGGCAACGCCACGGCCCAGGAAACGCAGACCTGGCACGGCCACGGCAAACGGCGGCACCGCGCAGCGCGCCGCGACCGCATCCGAAACCGCCTCGGCCTCCTGGCCCGGCAGGTGATGGAACAAGGTGGCGTGCGCCGGGATCATGTTGCGGTCGGGCGGGAAGTGCAGCCGGCGCAGCCGCTCAACCCGCGCCTGGGCGGCCGCGGGCAGCGCCAGCGTCCGGATGCGCGGCGCGTCGGTCACGCGGGCCGCCGATGACGCGGGAACAGTTGGCGGCCCGCTGGCTCGACCTGACGCGCCGCGTGCTGCCGGGCATGGCGGAGGCGGTGGGCTGGCCGATCCGCCTCGACCACTGCTTCATGCGGGTCTGCCTGGACCACGCGCTCGGCCAGCCCTGGCACGAGCGGGTGCGCCGCCCGGCGATCCGCCACCTCTCCGACGAGGACTTGCGGCGGGCCATCACGGTCGCCGAGCGCGTCGCAGCCGACCCGGCCCTGCTGCCCGGCCTCAACGCGCAAAGCATCGCCTGGCGGCGGGCGGCCCAGCACCGTTAGCGCCGGGCCTTGGCCCGGGCCGGCGCGCGGGGCGGCACGGACGGGGGTGCCTTGGCGCTGGCGAGCAGGCCCGCGCAGGCGTTGTCCTCCCCGGTGCCGAGCTGGATCGTCGGCAGCAGCGCGCCGAGCGGAGTCAGCAGGACGCCGAGGGCCACCGCGGCGCCCGCGCGTGCGCCGACCACGGCCACGTCCGGCAGGACGCTGGGCTTCGCGAACGTCCCGGTGATATCGACCGGCGCCGGCAGGGAGCCGATGCTGAAATGCTTGCTGTCGGTGTTCAGCACGAGCTTCAGCGACTCGTCCCGCAGGTTGATGTCGCCCTTGCCGCCGACCCGCGCCGCGTCGGTGTCGAGCAGCACGGTGCGCGCGTCCACTATGCCCTGCTGCAGCACGAAGTCGGTGATCAGGCACTGGATCTTGGCCCGGTTCGGGATGCCGAGCGCCGACAGCAGCGCGTTGCCGAACTCCAGGCCCGACAGATCGACCAGCAGCGCGCTGAGGTCGCCGCCCGATCCCATGTACAGTTTCAGCTCGCCGTTGCCATGCGCCAGGATCTCGGCCATCGACTTCCCTGTGCCATCGATCACCGCCCGCCCGCCAATCGCCCCGGCGCCCTTGCCGACGCCCGCGGCGGTCAGCAGCCTGTCCACATCGACCCGTTGGAAATCCACGGTGGTCTTGGCGTGGACGCCCTGGCCCGACTGCGACAGCTTGATGTCCGACACGATCTGGCCGCGGCCGATGCCGAAGCTCAGCGGCGCAAGCGACACCGCGCCGTCCACGATGTCAAGGTCGGCGCGCATGTTGTCGAGCGGCTGCGACCGCCCCTCGATCCGGTCGGCATGGTACTTCAAATGCACGTCGGCGACGTTCAGCTTTGGCAGGCTCACCGGATCGTTCGGCAGCACCCGGCCGTTCGAGGGCACGGCCGGCTTCTTGGTGCCCTTGCTGGCGTCGCCCGGCTCGGCGCCGATGAAGCCGCCGAGGTCCTTGAGGTCCACCCGCTTCGATTGCAGGTCGGCGGTCAGCACCGGGCGCTGCGGCTTGGTGTCCACCTGCAGGTCGCCTTCCAGGTCGCTGCTGCCGACCTTGCCGTTCATGCCGGTGAACTTCACGGAGCCGTCCGCGTAGTCCAGGCCGCCGGTGATCCGGTAAGGCGGCGTCTTCGGGATGGCGACCCCGGTCAGCGGCAGCAGCAGCGACATGTCCGGCCCGGACAGGTCGAGCTTCAAGTCGGCGCCGGCAAAGGCCAGCGGGTCCTTCACCGTGCCGACCAGCGAGATCTTGGTCGGCCCGTTCGCCACCTGGAGGTCGATGGGATAGGGCTGCGACGCGTCCCGGAGGGAGAGCAGCGCGCCCCCGGTGAAGGTCGCGTCGATCGGCGCCCTGGCATAGGTGCCCTTGGCCGAGGCGACGATCTGGCTGGGCTGCCCCTCGGTGTCCTTGGTGGCGACATCGACGTTGAAGTCGGATTTCAGCTTGGCCATGACGACGTGCGCGTGGCCGTCGTTGATACGCAGGTTGCCGAGCTTCGGCGCCGGCCCCGTGCTGCCGCCCCCGCTGGCCAGCGTCCAGTTCGCCTGGCCGTCCTCCAACTGCCGGGCATCGACCTGCGGATGGTCGATGCCGATGTCCGGGATCACGATGGCGCGGGACCGGATGTAGGCCAAGGCGTCGATATCGACGCTGAGCCGGTCTGCGGTGGCGAAGGTGCCGCCGCCAGGCCAGTTGTCGGGGTTGGCGATGGTGATGCCCTCGGCCTCGATGTGCGGCACCCAGCCCAGCCGTACGTGCAGGTGCGTCACCGTGACCGGGCGGCCCAGCGCCTTGGACGCCTGCGCGTTCACGGTGGGGACCAGCCAGTCCCAGCGGAACACCGCCAGGAACACGGCCAAGGCGAGCGCCACCGCTCCCAGCACGAACGGCCAACGGCGGCGGCGCTTTGTTTCGCTCATGTGGCCTCCAACGACGTGTGGGCCGCCCGGTTTCGCGGCCCGGCTTGCCCGATCAGGCCCGCACCGTCATCTTGCGCAAAACCGGCCAAAATATGGAGAAGCCCGATGATCCATGAACTTCGTGTCTATCGCTGCGTGCCGGGCAAGCTGCCCAACCTGCTGGCCCGGTTCGAGAACACGACGCTCGCGCTTTGGGAACGCCACGGCATCCGGCCAGCCGGGTTCTGGACCACGCTGATCGGCCCGTCGAACCAGGAGCTGACCTATTTGCTGGCCTGGGACAGCCTGGCCGAGCGCGAAGCGAAGTGGACCGCCTTCCAGTCCGACCCGGAATGGATCAGCAAGCGCGCGGACACCGAGCGGGACGGGCCCATCGTCGCCAACATCGAGTGCTCGCTGCTGCAGCCCACCGCGTTCTCCACCGTGAAGTAGCGGCCATGGCCGAACTCCAGGCCGCCATCATCCCGGTAACGCCGTTCCAGCAGAACTGCACGCTGCTCTGGGACGACGGCAGCAAGCAGGCCTGGGTCATCGACCCCGGCGGCAACGTCCCGCGCATCCAGGAGGCCATCACGACCCTGGGCCTCCACGTCGAGCGCATCCTGCTGACCCACGGCCACATCGACCACGCGGGCGGCGCCGCCGAGCTGCGGGACGCCTTGGGCGTGCCGCTGGACGGGCCGGACGAGCGCGACGCCTTCCTGCTGGACGGCCTGGCGGAACAGGGCCGGGCCTACGGCATGGCGGAGGCGCGCAACGTCCGCCCGGACCGCTGGCTGCGGGAGGGCGATGCTGTGGCTCTGGGGACGCATCGGTTCGACGTGCTGCACTGCCCCGGGCACACGCCGGGGCATCTCGTGTTCGTGGACAAGGCGTCGCGCTTCGCCCTGGTGGGGGACGTGCTGTTCCGCGGCTCGGTCGGGCGGACCGACTTCCCTTACGGCGACGGCACCGCGCTGCTGGAGTCGATCCGCGGCAAGCTGCTGCCGCTGGGCGACGACGTGTCGTTCATCTGCGGCCACGGCCCCGGCTCGACCATCGCCGTGGAGCGCCGGGCCAACCCGTTCGTGGCGGAGGCCCTGGGGTAACGGGTCGCGCTCCCGGTTACGTCTCCACGGGACGGGCGGGCCGCCCGGGCCAGGCCAGCATCGCGGTTGCGGCGACGCGCATGAGCTTCTCGCGCGGTGCCCCGTCGCGGGCCAGCGTGGACATGCCTTGGATCATCGCCATCACATGCCCGGCCAGGGCGTCCGCATCGGCGTCGGCGGCCATCTCGCCAGCCGCGATGGCCTGGACGATCTTGTCATGCAGACATGCCTCGATCCTGCGCCGGATAACGGCCAGCCCGCCCTGCACGTCGGCGGCGGCGGCCGAGCAACTGATGGCCGAACTGGCGAGCAGGCAGCCAGGAGGAGTGTCATTGCCCGTGAAGCCGAGGGCGGCTGCTTGCAGCAAGCCCCGGGCCGCGTCCTCCGCCGTGGCGGCAGCCCCGATGATCGAACCGGACGTGACCGGGCCGGACAGATAGCGGTCCACCGCTTCGAGGAACAGCCGCTTCTTGTCGCCGAACGCCGTGTAGATGCTTGGGGCCGTCACCCCCATCGCGGCCGTGAGGTCGTGCAGCGAGGTTGCCTCGTAGCCGTGCCGCCAGAACAGCAGCATGGCCTGGTGCAGCGCGGCCTCCCGGTCGAAGGACAAGGGCCGGCCCTTCTTGCCGCGGGAAGCCTGCACGGATTGTTCCATATCGATCACTATGAAATCATTGACGCTCCTCTGCAATAGGCTTAAGTCATTTCATAGCAGACAATAGGAAATGGCCGCCATGCCGCTCACCGATTACCGCACCCTCGGCCGCTCCGGCCTGGTCGTCAGCCCGCTGGCTCTCGGCACCATGACGTTCGGCACCGCGCGCTGGGGTTCGGACAAGGACGGTTCGCGTGCGGTGTTCAACGCCTATGTGGAGGCGGGCGGCAACTTCGTGGACACCGCCGACGTGTATTCGGGCGGGCGGTGCGAGGAGATGCTGGGCGGCTTCATCGCCGAGCGCGGCCTGCGCGGCCAGATCGTGGTCGCGACCAAGGCCGGGTTTGCGGCGGGCCATGGGCCTCACGCCGGCGGCAGCGGGGCCGGGCATCTCCACGCCGCGCTCGACGGCTCGCTCCGCCGGCTGCGGACGGACCATGTGGACCTGTTCTGGCTGCATGTGTGGGACTCGGTCACGCCGGCGGAGGAGCTGCTGGAAACGATGGCGGCACTCGTCCGCGCGGGCAAGACGCGGTATTGGGGCATGTCGAACGCCCCGGCCTGGTATGTGGCCAAGCTGGCGACGCTGGCCGCCGTCCGCGGGATGCCGGGGCCGGTCGCGCTGCAATACTTCTACTCGCTCGTGAACCGCGACATCGAGGACGAGCACGTGCCGCTGGCGGCGGAGTTCGGCATGGGCGTCGTGCCGTGGAGTCCGCTCGCCTACGGGCTGCTGACCGGCAAATACGACCGTGCCGCGGTCGAGGCAGCCGGCCCGAGGGCGGGCGGACTGCCGCGCGATGCGGCCGCGGAGGGCGAACTGCGCCCGGACGGCGACAAGCGGCTGGACGGGGCCAACCCGTTCGGCGACACGCTGTTCACCGAGCGCAACTGGAAGATCGTGGACGTGCTGCGCCGGGTGGCTGATGAGGCCGGCCAAAGCCCGGCCCGCGTCGCCCTGTCCTGGGTGGCCGGCCGGCCGGGGGTCATGTCCACGCTGATGGGAGTCAGCCGGGCCGAGCAGGTGCCCGACAACGCCGCCGCGCTGGATGTCGCGCTCTCGCCGGAACACCGCGCGGCGCTCGACGCCGTGAGCGCCCCGGATGCCAAGATGCTCTCCAGCCTGTTCACGCCGGCGATGCGGCAACAGGTAGTGTTCGGCGGCAGTTCCGTCCGGTCCTGGCGGGAATGAGGCGTTCGTCTCAGGACGGGCCGGCCCGGGCCAGGCGCATGGTGGCGGCTTGTACGGTTTTGAGCGCCGCCGCTCCCGCGTCGCCCAACCCCTCGATGGCGCGCAGGTCCGTCACCGAAGCGGACACCGCGCCCTCGAAGCTGCCGAACCGCCCCAGCAGCGCGCGGGCAATCGGCTTGGTATCGCGCCGGGGCAGCGCCAGGAACAGCACCATTTCCAACAGCTCATGGTCCGCCAGGCTGTCCGGCCCGGCGGTCAGCAGGCGGGCGCGCAACCGGGCGCGATGTCCTTCCGCGCTGGCCGGCGAAGGAGGCGCCGGGTCGGACGGCGGCTGAGGCGCCGGCGAGAACAGGTCGTCCGAGGCGTCAGCCAAGCGTCACGCAGGAGGCTCCAGCCATCGCGTCAGGCTGTCCCGCCACGCGGCGTCGAGCGGCACGGCCCGGCGGGCGGCACGGTCCATCACGACCATCACCGTAACAGCCCGGGCGCACAGCTCGCCGTCCGAGAGCAGGCGTTGCCGCAAGGTGAAGGAGCGGTTGCCCAGGCGGGCGACCTCCGTCTCGATGGTGACGGTGCCGGGCCACGCCATCTCGCGCTGGAAATCGAGTTCCAGCCGGACGATCACCAGGGTCGTGCCCTCGGCCTCCATGGGCAGGCCGGCTTCCAGCGCGAGTTCCGACCGGCCCTGCTCCAGCATGACCGCGAACACCGCGTTGTTGACGTGCCCCAGCCGGTCCGTGTCGTTGAACCGCAGCCGGTGCGCCGTCGCGTGGATCATGCGTAGGGCGGCTTGTGCAGTCCGGACGGAGAGATGGTGAACACCTCGCACCCCGTCTCCGTCACGCCCACCATGTGCTCGAACTGGGCGGACAGGCTGCGGTCGCGGGTCACGGCGGTCCAACCGTCGTCCAGCACCTTGACCTCCGGACGCCCGGCGTTGACCATCGGCTCCACGGTGAAGAACATGCCGGGCTGCAGCACCGGCCCTTCGCCGCTGCGCCCGAAGTGCAGGATGTTCGGCGCTTCATGGAAGCGGCGGCCGATGCCGTGGCCGCAGAAGTCCCGCACCACGCTGAATCGGTTGGCCTCGACGAACACCTGGATCGCATGGCCGATGTCGCCGAGCGTCGCGCCGGGCTTCACCGCCGCGACCCCGCGCATCAACGCCTCGTAGGTCACGTCGATCAGCTTGTGCGCCTTGGTCGAGGGCGTCCCGGCGGCGAACATCCGGCTGCTGTCGCCATGCCAGCCGTCGAGCACGACGGTGACGTCGATGTTGAGCACGTCGCCCTCGATCAGCCGCCGGTCGCCCGGGATGCCGTGGCACACGACGTGGTTGATGGAAGTGCAGATCGACTTCGGGAAGCCGCGGTAGTTCAGCGGTGCCGGGGTGGCGTTGTGCGCCTCGATGAACTGGTGGCAGAGCGCGTCGAGCGCCGCCGTGGTCACGCCCGGGCGGACGTGGGGCGCGATCATGTCCAGCGTCTGCGCCGCCAATTGCCCGGCGCTCCGCATCCCGGCGAAATCCTCGGGCGAATGGATCGTGATGCGTCTTGCGTCGGTTCCGCCGTCCATTGGCACCCGGGCTCCTGTCTGGATGGTCTCGGCCACAAAATGCGCAGCGATGCGGCGGCGTGCAAGGGCGCGCGCACGGGATCATGCCCTAGCCAGGGATGCGGCCGCCCGCCCAGCGCACCGTGCGGGTGCCGCCAGGCCGCCCGGCGTGCAACGGCAGCACGTCCCGGGCCAGCGCAGCCGCACGCGGGGGTGCGACGAAGGCGCGGGGCGGCAGGAACGCCACGATGGGACGGGCGTGCAGGCGCTCGCTCCGGTCAGGCGCCCGCCGGTGCGCCGCCGCGTGGATACGCGGCGACCCGGCGAACTGGCTGCCCCGGACCGCCGCCAGCCCGCGCCGTCCGGCGGGGCGCGGCAGGAACAAGCCTGGCGATCCCAGTTCCGGAGCGGCCTGCGCGACCCCGATCATGCCGCTAGGGCCGAAGGGGGAGGGAGCGTCACGCCGGGCAGTGAGCGCCGACAAGCCCATCCGCTCGAAGCCTTGGTCCAGCAGGGCCGACATATGCTGGTCACGCTCCCAGCCCGACGCCGCGCCCAGCACGACGCCGACCAGCCGGGTGCTGCCCCACAAGGCGGAGGTCACGACGTTGAAGCCGGACGCCTCGATGTAGCCGGTCTTCAGCCCATCCGCTCCGGGATAGGTTTGCAGCATCCTCTGGTGGCTCATGACCGTGCGGCCCTGGAACACGAAGGACGGGACGCTGAAGTACCAGTAATACGACGGGAAGTCCTGGATCAGGTGACGGGCCAGGAGCGCCAGGTCCCGGGCCGTCGTCACCTGGCCCCAGTCCGGCAGGCCCGATGCGTTGCGGAAGGTGGTGCGGGTCATGCCCAGCGCCCGGGCGCGCAGGGTCATCATCTGCGCGAACCGCTCCTCGTCGCCGCCCATCAACTCTCCGAGGGCGGCGGCGGCGTCGTTCGCGGACTTGGTGACCAGGCCCAGCAACGCCTGCTCCACCGTGATGAACGTGCCTGGCAGCAGCCCGAGCTTCGAGGGCGACATGGACGCGGCCCAGGGCGAGACGGGAACCTGCTGGGCCAGCGAAAGCCGGCGGTCGCGCAGCGCCTCGAACAGCATGTACAAAGTCATCATCTTGGTCAGGCTGGCGGGATAGCGGTATTCGTCGGCATTCGCTGATGAAAGTACGTCCCCGTTCGCCGCATCGACCACGATGGATGCATAACGGTCGGAGCCGACCTGCGCGGACGCTGGCTGGCTAGGCGGAAGCGCCACGGCAATTGTTACAGAGACTGCTGCGAGCAGCCGCATGGTCCACCGCCGTTTGAACCGAAATCCGGTCATTACGACCTATCCCATCAGTGATGCTTCCGACTTTAAGTGCCTCTTAACGGAAAAGTCCAGCCTTTGTCGTCCCTTAATGGCAGCGCAACCAACCACTTAGGGTGCGGCCGTTACGGTCCGATGGGGATGGCGCCACCATGCCATGCTGCACCGCACAAAAATGCTTGACCTTTGAAGGGCGAGTCCACATAAACCGTCTGTTGCAGCGCAACATCCGGCTTCGACGGCTCGATGCGGTCTGCTCCGCCGCACTTCGCGACAGCGGGGCTGACGGCATACGCTTTCAACCTCGGGGCGGCGCCCCGGCAGACCAGGACACCATCATGCAGAACGCGGAACAACTCGTTGATTTCGGCCAGGGCAACGTCGAGGCGCTGGTGAAATCCAGCCAGATCTTCGCGACCGGCCTGCAGGACCTCGGCAAGCTGATGGCGGCCAGCGCGCAGGCGACGATGGATGACGCCATGAGCGCGTTCCGTGCGCTGACCGCCGTGCGCTCCTTGAAGGACGCAGCCGACCTGCAGGCGAGCCTGGCCCGCTCGGCGATGGAGAAGGCGCTGACGCAAAGCAGCCAGGTCGCTGAAACCTCCTTCAAGGTGGCCGAGCAGGCGTTCGCGCCGATCAGCAGCCGCGTGTCGCTGGCCGTGCAGTCCTTCGGCAAAACCGCCTAACCATCCATAACAGAGCGCGGCTGAGAACGGCCCGGGGGCATGTCCTCCGGGCCGTTTTCCTGTTTGCGGCGCTGCAGGCCCGGGCGAATATCCGGGCAAGGCCCTGCTAAGCCTTTTCTCAAGCCGAGGCGTTCCGATATGCTGTCCCATGCAGGGATGGCCGCCAGCCCCACCAAGGCTGGATTGCCGTTCCCGAAGGCGCCCCATGCCGGGACGCCGGTCTGTTGACGGCGTTGCGGCGGCGCCGCGATGGCCCAGGTCTGAGGGTAGTGGGCTTTTGGAACAATGAGCGACAACGACAAGCGCGGCAACGGAGACGGACCGACCATCGGCGTGGTGGTGAAGGCGCGGCCCAAGACGCGCAAGCCCGCGATGTACAAGGTGCTCATGCTCAACGACGACTACACGCCCATGGAGTTCGTCGTCCACGTGCTCGAGCGGTTCTTCCAAAAGAACCGTGAGGAGGCGACCCGCATCATGCTGCATGTGCACCGCCGGGGAGTCGGGGTCTGCGGCGCCTACACCTATGAGGTGGCGGAGACCAAGGTGACTCAGGTCATGGACCTGGCCCGGCAGAACCAGCATCCGTTGCAATGCACGATCGAGAAAGAATAGGCTCCACAAACCTGAGATTCCCGCCCATCTTCATCGGCAACACCACTGCTAGGGTCCGCATCGGTCCGAACCGGCCCGTGCAGGATGTCAGGACCCCAGCGCGAAGGAGCGTCAATCGCTATGCTGTCACGCAACCTTGAACAGACGCTGCACCGCGCCCTGTCCCTCGCCAGCGAGCGCCGGCACGAGTACGCCACGCTTGAGCACCTCCTGCTGGGCTTGGCAGAAGACAGCGACGCGGCGACGGTGCTCCGCGCCTGCGGGGTGGACCTCGACAAGCTCCGCCAGGACCTCGGCGAGTTCCTCGACAAGGACCTGTCGGGCCTCGCGACCGAGCGTCCCGGCGACCCGAAGCCGACGGCGGGCTTCCAGCGCGTGGTGCAACGGGCGGCAATCCACGTCCAAAGCTCAGGCCGGGACGAAGTGACCGGGGCCAACGTGCTGGTCGCGCTGTTCAGCGAGCGCGAAAGCCACGCCGTCTATTTCCTGCAACTGCAGGACATGACCCGGCTCGACGCGGTGAACTTCATCTCGCACGGCATCGCCAAGGCGCCGGGCCGCTCGGCGCAACGTCCAGCCCAAGGGTCCAAGGAGGAGAACACGCCAGAGAACGAGCGCGAAGAGAAGCCGGGTCGGCGCGCCCAGGACGCCTTGAGCAACTACTGCGTCAATCTCAACAAGAAGGCCGGCTCCGGCAAGATCGACCCGCTGATCGGGCGCGACTCGGAGATCGAGCGCACGATCCAGATCCTGTGCCGGCGTACTAAGAACAACCCGCTGTATGTCGGCGACCCCGGCGTCGGCAAGACCGCCATCGCCGAGGGGCTGGCCAAGCGCATCGTCGAGGGCGACGTGCCGGAGGTCCTGGCGAAGTCCACGATCTTCGCGCTCGACATGGGCGCCCTGCTGGCCGGCACGCGCTACCGCGGCGACTTCGAGGAGCGCCTCAAGGCGGTGGTGACGGAGCTGGAGGCGCATCCCGGCAGCATCCTGTTCATCGACGAGATCCACACCGTGATCGGTGCCGGTGCCACCAGCGGCGGCGCGATGGATGCGTCCAACCTGCTAAAACCGGCGCTCGCGGCGGGCAGCCTGCGCTGCGTGGGCAGCACGACGTACAAGGAGTACCGCAACTACTTCGAGAAGGACCGCGCCCTGGTGCGGCGCTTCCAGAAGATCGACGTGAACGAGCCGTCGCTGGAGGATGCGGTCAAGATCCTGCGCGGCCTCAAGACCAACTACGAGAAGCACCACAAGGTCCGCTACACCGAGGAGTCGATCCGCGGCGCCGTGGAGCTTTCGGCCAAGTACATCAATGACCGCAAGCTGCCGGACAAGGCTATCGACGTCATCGACGAGGTCGGCGCGAGCCGGATGCTGCAGCCCGAGAACAAGCGCCGCAAGCTGGTGACGCTGCGCGACGTCGAGGAGGTGGTCGCCAAGATCGCCCGCATCCCGCCCAAGTCGGTGTCGGCCGACGACAAGGAGACGCTCCGCAACCTGGAGCGTGACTTGAAGGCCATGGTGTTCGGCCAGGACAAGGCCATCGAGGCGCTGGCCGCCGCGATCAAGCTGTCTCGCGCCGGGCTGCGGGAGGCGGAGAAGCCGATCGGCAACTACCTGTTCAGCGGCCCGACCGGCGTCGGCAAGACGGAGGTGGCGCGGCAGCTCGCCAGCACCCTCGGGATCGAGCTGACCCGGTTCGACATGAGCGAGTACATGGAGCGGCACAGCATCTCCCGGCTGATCGGCGCGCCGCCGGGCTATGTGGGCTTCGACCAGGGCGGCCTGCTGACCGACGCCATCGACCAGCATCCGCATTGCGTGCTGCTGCTGGACGAGATCGAGAAGGCGCACCCGGACCTGTTCAACATCCTGCTGCAGGTGATGGACCACGGGAAGCTGACCGACCACAACGGCAAGGTGGTGGATTTCCGCAATGTCATCCTCATCATGACGACCAACGCCGGAGCGAGCGACCTGGCCAAGGAGGCCATCGGCTTCGGCCGCGACCAGCGGGAAGGCGAGGACACCGAGGCGATCAAGCGGCTGTTCACCCCGGAGTTCCGCAACCGCCTGGATGCCACGATCACCTTCGCCGGGCTGACGCAGGAGATCGTGGGCCGCGTGGTCGAGAAGTTCGTCATGCAGCTCGAGGCGCAGCTCGCCGACCGCAACGTGACCATCGAGTTGTCCTCGGCGGCGAAGGAATGGCTGGCGGAGCGGGGCTATGACCGGCTCTATGGGGCACGTCCGCTTGGCCGGGTCATCCAGGAGTATATCAAGAAGCCGCTGGCCGAGGAGCTGCTGTTCGGCAAGCTGGTGAAGGGTGGTTCCGTGAAGGCCACGCTACGCGACGACAAGCTGGAGTTCGAGTTCACCGAGGCCGCGCCTCCGGCGCAGCAGAAGGCGGAAGGCGACGGTGACGAGGGGTCATCGGAGCTGGAACCGGAAACGGCGGAGTAGTTTTTATGATCCAGGCCGGGCCTCAGTGCCCGGCCTTTTCATTTGGGGAGGTTGCAATGAAGGCAGTTTGGAACGGCCAGGTTGTCGCATCCAGCGACGATATCGTTACGGTGGAGGGCAACGCCTATTTTCCCGTGGCCAGCCTGCGTACGGAGTTCGTGGAGCCGAGCGACCATACGAGCGTCTGCCCCTGGAAGGGCACCGCGCACTACATGTCGCTGAACGTGGGCGGCAGCTCGAACAAGGACGCCATCTGGTTCTACCCGGACCCCAAGGAGGCCGCCTCCAACATCCGCGGGCGCGTCGCGTTCTGGAAGGGCGTGTCGGTTTCGGCTTAGCTTTCGCGCCGCTTGATCGCCAGCGGCCCCGGCGCCTGGCAGGTCGGCATCATCTCGATGCGGTTGATGTTGACGTGCCGGGGCAGGCCGATGACCCAGGCCACCGCTTCGGCGATGTCCTCTGGCGACAATGGAATGGTGCCGGCATAGACCGCGGCGGCCTTTTCTGGATCGCCGCCGAAGCGCACGCGGCTGAACTCGCTGCCTCCGACCAAGCCGGGTTCCAGGTTGGTGACGCGGACCCCCGTGCCGACCAGATCCGCTTTCAGGTTGAGGCTGAACTGGGTGACGAACGCCTTGGTCGCGCCATAGACGTTGCCGCCGGGGTAGGGGTAGGTCGCGGCCGTGCTGCTGAGGTTGACGACGTGGCCCTGGTCGCGCGCCACCATGCCGGGCAGCATCGCGTGGGTCAGGCGGATCAGCCCGGCGACGTTGGTCGCCACCATCGTCTCCCAATCCTCAAGGCTGGCCTGGAACGCGGGCGCCGTGCCCAAGGCCAGCCCGGCGTTGTTCACCAGCACGTCCACGGTCTGCCATTCCGCCGGCAGGCTGCCCGGCAGCGCCCCCGTGGCCGCGGCGTCCGTCACGTCCAGCGGAAAGGAGAGCATGGCGGCTCCCAGTTCGCGTCCGAGCGTCTCCAGGCGGTCGGCCCGGCGCCCGGCGGCGATCACGCGGTGGCCGTCCCGCACGAAGCGCCGGGCCATCGCCTCGCCGAACCCAGAGGTCGCGCCGGTGATCAGGACGGTCAGGCTCATGGCAAAAGGCTCCGTTCGGTTGCCGGCGGAGCGTAGCCGGCTAATCCGGCAGGCGGAAGCGGACGGACACCGGGCAATGGTCGGAAAGCTGCTCCTTCGCGGCTTCGCCGGTCTCTCGATAGACCATGACCCGGAGGCTGTCCGGCACCATCCAGCTTCGGGCCGCGCCGCCGGCGAGGATATGGTCGATGAAGCTGCCGCCGCCCCAGCACGGGCTGCCCCGGCCCTCCGTCGCACGGGCCAGCGGCGCGGCCACCGTCAAGGAGGCCAGAAGGTCGTCCGGCCCGTCCATCCGGCGGTTGAAGTCGCCGAGCAGCACGAACGGCACGCCCTCCTCCCGCCGTTGGGCGATCCAGCCCTGGAGCGGGGCGACCTGCCGCCGCAACGTCTCGCAGGTCCGGCTGATGCTGGCCGCGTGCGCGCCGGACAGGCGGTCATGGTTGCACCCGGTCTTCAGGTGCACCGCCAGCAGACGCAGCTTGCCACCGGGCAGGTCGAGCGTGATGTCGGCACCGCTCCGCAGGCGGTGAACGGCGCCGGGGAACACGTCCAGCCCGGCCAGGTCGGAGTTGCGGTGCACCGCGATGCCGCGGCGGACGGCAAATCCCACCCGCTGCACCACGTCGTCCGCGGTGGTGATGATGGCGTAACGCTCCGCCGGGAACACCCGGGCGGCCATCTCGGGTCCGTCCACCTCCTGGAACGCCACCACGTCGGCATCGAGCGCCAGGGCGTAGCGGCGGAGGGCGTCGATGGCCTCCGACGGTTTCGGCCGCACGTCCTCCGGCAGCGCCGGGTCGCCGGCTTGGCGCGCGGTCAGCCATTCGAGGTTCCAGGTCGCGACCCGCAGCTCGGCCGCCTGTGCCGTGCCTGTGAGCAGCAGCAGCGCGGCAAGCAGGCGGATCATAGCAATGTTGGCTCGGGCATGGCCGCATTGTCGGACGGCGCCGACCCTTCGTCCAGCGGAATGATTCCGCACGCCAGCAGGTAGTCCGCCACCGCGTCGTAACGCGCCGGGTCGCGGGTCGCATCCCGCGCGGCACCCTCCGGCACCCAGACCACCGTCGAGAACCGGGCGCGGGTCAGCAGCACGCGGTAGGCGTTGATCCGGTTCGACACCGCCTCGGGCCGGCCCAGCGTGGTCCAGGCGGCGCCGCGCAGGCTGCGCGCCTGCCAGCCGCCGCCGTCAGCCGTGCGGACCAGATCGGCGTCCCAGCACACCCCGGCGTGGTCAAGCTCCAGCCCCTGCACGCAGAACTCGGTCGCCACGACCTCCAGCGCATCGGCGCTGCGGATGTCCGGCCAGCGGTCCAGGAACCAGCGGGCGACCGCATCCTCGTCCTGGTGCGGCAGCACGCTGCCCAGGCCTTCCGCACGCAACCGCCGGGCGTGCGAGCTGGCGAGCAGGCCCGACTGCCGCGCGCCGCGCGCTTGCAGCGCCCGCCGCGCCGCGTCCAGCGACCGCGTGAGCCGGAACGGCAGGCCGTCCATGGCCTGGGCGATATCCCGGGCTTGGACCGGCTGGTTGGACAGCATCGCCCCGACCCAGGCCGCGGCGGACGGGGCATGGACGCTGCGCACGGGCTGGCTCAGGTGCAGGCGATCATCGGTTGCCACGGCCGGACCGGGCAGCAGGCGCTGGCGGGGGTCCTCGGCCCGCAGGGCGTCGGAGGGTGCCGTGGCGTGCCATGCCGGACGCTCGGCCAGCGCCCGGCCCCCCTCGGCGATGCCGCCCTCCCCGTCATGGATCTCCTGCCCGCCGCCGAGCAGGCAGACGATGACTGCGCCGTCTTGGCGCCGGGCCATGATGTCGAGCAGGTGCCCGGCCTCCGAGGTCGCCAGCGGGACCGGGCGGTTGCGGGTCTTCCCCACGGCATGGGCCGCCGTCCAGCAACGCTGCGCCTCGTCGATCACCAGCACGCGCTCGGGCGGCGGTCCGGGGTCGCGCACGTGATGGTCACGGAACCGGGGCAGGGCCTGGATCACCCCTTCCATCCGCTGCTGCGCCGCCCGCCGCGCCATGCCGCGCCCGGCGGCGTCCCGCACCAGCGCCTCCCGCAGCACATGCACCAGCGTCGGGTTGCCGGTCAGGAACGCGGTGCCCGGGCGGGCGAAGGCGAGGTCGAGGCCGCACAGGGTCTTGCCCGCGCCGGGCTGCCCGGTCACGAACACCACGCAGTGCCGCCCGGCTGCCTGGGCGCGCCCGACCGCCTCCGCGACGGCCGCGGCGGTGCGGGCGAGACTGCCGCGCCCGGCCTGCGCCAAGGCCAGCGCCGTGACGTCATGGCGGGCGTAGAGCAGGCACGCCGCCTCCACCAAGGCTGGGACGGGACGGTAGGGCGCCGTGGCCCATGAGCTGGGCGGCGGGGCGTCCGGCACCGCCGGGAAGCCTTGGGCGATGTCGCGCAGCAGCCCCGGCAGCAGCAGCCGGGTCGTCTCGACCACGGGCGCCGCGCCCAGCAGCGGCAGCGGCCTGCCGCCCCGCGGACGGTCGCCGTTCGGCACGACGAGGACGGGGATGACCGGCATCCGGCGGCAGCCGCCATGGAAATCGGCAAGGTCGAGGGCGGCATCCTCGACCGCAATCCGGTCAGCGGGCCGGAACCGCGATGCCTCCATCACGATGCGGAACACCAGGACGGCACCCGGCGTCACCAGTATCGCATCGACCCGGCGGCCCAGCCGCAGCAAGCGGTAGTTCAGCAAGACCGCCCAGTCCTGCACGCCGGGCGTGGCGGCCAGGGCGTCCCGCAGCACCGCCGCGCCGCCGCACGCCGGGCGCGCGACAAAACTTGACGCGCTGCCGCACCAAGCGGCCCCGTCCGTCTCCACAACCGGCTCGTTCAACATGTCGCCAGGGTAGCGAAGGCCGGTGGAAAATCCGTTGCGTCATGCTACCCGGGTCGCATGATCCCCGTCAGCTTCTTCCAGCGCCCCTACCCCAGCGCCAACGTCGTCCTGCTGCACGGCAGCCGTCCGGTGCTGGTCGATACCGGGTTCGGCGCCGACGTCCCGGCCTTGCTGCGCTGGCTCCAGACGCAGAACGTCACACCGTCCGCGTTGTGCCTCGTCGTCAACACGCATTTCCACAGCGACCACTGCGGCGGCAACCACGCGCTGCAGGCGCTGCACGGGGCGTTCATCGCGGCGCAGGCGGAAGAGGCGGCGCTGGTGAACAGCCGCGACCCCGATGCGTGCCGGGCGGACTGGCTGCGGCAGCCGGTCGAGCCGTACCAGGTGAACCGGCGGCTGCATGACGGCGACAGGGTGAGCGCCGGGCGGTGGGTTTGGCAGGTGGTGGCGACGCCGGGGCACACGGCCGGGCACATCAGCCTGCACTCGGCGGAGCACGGCATCCTGGTGCTGGGGGACGCGCTGCACGACGCCGACCTCGGCTGGCTGAACCCCTACCGGGAAGGACGGGACTGCCTGGACCGCGCGGCGGAGAGCATCGAGCGCCTGGCGCGGCTGCCGGCCCGCATCGGCTACTCCGGCCACGGCCCGGCGATCACCGACCTGCCCGCGGCGTTCGACCGCGCCCGCCGACGCCTGCGCGGTTGGCGGATGAAGCCGGAGCAGGCCGCGTGGCATGCCTGCAAGCGCATCTTCTCCCACAACCTGATGCTGACCGACGGGTTGGAGGAGGCCGCCATCCCCGGCGCGTTGCTCGACGCGCCATGGTTCCGCAGCCACGCGACGCTCGCGTTCGGCATGACGCCCGACGCCTTCGTGCCGCTCCTGGTTTCAGAGATGCTGCGGAGCAAGGCCGCGCTGTGGCGGGACGGCCGTCTCGTCGCCATGGCGCCGCACGAGGTGCCCCGGGCCGGCTGGCCCCGGGCGCCGACAGCGCCCGCCGCGTGGCCCGGCGTCGCCGCACCGTCCTTTCAGCCCTCCGCCTCTCCAGCCTTGCGGTAGGGCGAGAGTTCGGCCAACGCCTCCATGTGCGATTCCACGGCCGGGCGCTCGCTGTCCAGGAAGCCGGCCACGGCGCGGCGCAGCCCGGTATGGGCGATCCAATGGGCGGAGTAGGTCGGACGCGGGATGTAGCCGCGCTGGATCTTGTGCTCCCCCTGCGCCCCGGCCTCGACGCGCTGCAGGCCCTGCTCGATGGCGAACTCGATGGCGCGGTAGTAGCACAGCTCGAAGTGCAGGAACGGCCAGTCGCCGCGGCAGCCCCAGTTGCGCCCGTACAGCGCCTCGTCGCCGGCGAAGTTGAGCGCGCCGGCCACGGGGGTGCCGTTGTGCTCGGCCAGCATCAGCACCACGCGGTCGCCCAGGCGCTCCGACAGCATCGGGAAGAACTTGCGGGTCAGGTAGGCGCTGCCCCACTTGCGGTCCACGGTCGAGGTGTAGAACTTGTAGAACGCATCCCAGTGCCGCGGCGTGATCTCGTGCCCACGCAGCGCCACGAAATCCAGTCCGGCGGCATTGGCGTCCCGACGCTCCCGCTTGAGCGACTTGCGCTTGCGGGAACTCAGCGTGCCGAGGAAGTCGTCGAACGTTTTGTAGCCCGCGTTCTCCCAGTGGAACTGCGTGCCGAGCCGCTGCAGCCACCCGGCGCGGCCCAGCGCCTCCCAATCCGCGCGGGTGCAGAACGTCGCGTGCACCGAGGACAGGTTCAGCTCGCCGCAGGCCTGTGCCAGCGCGTGGCCGAGCGCCTCCGTCTCGATCCCGTCGCGGGCCAGCAGGCGCGGGCCGGGCACCGGGCTGAACGGCACGGCGACCTGTAGCTTGGGGTAGTAGCTGCCGCCACCCCGCTCGAAGGCGTTGGCCCAGCCATGGTCGAACACGTACTCGCCGTAGCTGTGGGATTTCGCATACATCGGCACGACGGCCACGATGCGGTCCTGCTCGCGCAGCGCCGCGTGCTGCGGCATCCAGCCGGTGCGCGCGTTGGCCGAGCCGCTGTCCTCCAAGGCACTCAGGAAAGCGTGGCTGACGAAGGGGTTGCCGGGTCCGGCGCAGGCATCCCACTCCGCCGCCGGGATCTCGGCGATGTGGGGGTGCAACGTCAGCGTGAGCGTGGGGAGGCTGTCGGGCATCCGGGGGATATGGCGCGGTGGCCGCCCGAAGAAAGCCTTCAACCGATTTCGAATAGGCCCTCAACCTCGACGGCAGCGCCCAGCGGCAGGGCAGGGACGCCGATGGTGCTGCGGGCATGGCGCCCGGCTTCCCCGAACACCGCGACGGCCAGGTCCGACGCGCCGTTCATCACCGTGGCGTGCTGCGTGAAGTCCGGCGGGGAGGCGATGAACCCGCCGAGCCGCACCACCCGCCTGACCCGGCCCAGGTCGCCGCCGCAGGCCGCGCGCAGATGGGTCAGCACGTTGGTGAAGCACAGCCGGGCGGCGTGCTGCCCCTGCTCGACGCTGACCTCCGCGCCGACCTTGCCGGTGACGGCGACCTTGCCGTCCACGGCGGGGACCTGGCCGGACACGACGACCAGGTTGCCGGTCACGACGTAGGGCACGTAGTTGGCGACCGGCGGCATGGCGCTGGGCAGGATGATGCCGAGTTCGGCCAATCGCGCGTCGATGGGGTTCATCGCAGGTCCTTATCCGTTGGCGACCAGCCGCAGCCCGGGCCGCCGGGCGCGGCGCTGGGCGGGCAGGTCCATGGGCAGCAGCGGCGCCGCCGGCCCGTGCTCCGCCGCATCCGGCACGCCTTCGGGAACGTCGCAGTGCCCGAGGTAGGCGATGGCCAAATTACGAAACACGTAGTCGAGGATGGAGGTCGCGTGGCCCACGTCCGGGTCGCCCTCCACCGCGCCGGCCGGACCGAACCGGGTCAGGGTGAAGCTGTCCACGTAGTCCTGCAAGGCGACGCCGTGCTGCAGCCCCAGGCTGACGGCGGCGGCCAGGCTGTCCATCATGCCGCGCAGCGCGGCGCCCTCCCGCGGCAGCGCGACGTGGATCTCCCCCAGGCTGCCGTCGGGATACTCGCCGGTGCGGAGATAGACGCGGTGGCCGCCGACCGCGGCCTTCTGCGTATAGCCCCGGCGGCGGGCCGGCAGTTCCCGACGGTGCGGCGGCTGCGCCGGCCACCAGCCGGCGC
>CAXTTB010000006.1:0-22048 GCA_964246905.1 uncultured Acetobacteraceae bacterium
TCCTTGGATCATCCACGCCATCGATCAGGTCAGCAGATAGGCCAATTGGTATTACAGGCCGGCGGCTCCAGGCCGCTCTCGATGTATTTGCGCACGGTCTTGCGGTCGAGGCCGGTGCGCCGCGCGATGGCGGACACGCCCAGCCCCTGCCGATGCAGATCCAAGATCATGACGAGCTCCCCAAGCCTGACCACCATCGCATCCCCCGAACAGCCGAGGGGAATGGTGGCCTATGGTCGGGCAGCGCCCCACAGCTCCGGGCTCACGGGTGAACCGCCGCCGCGCCAAACTGGGGAATTTTCAACCGCCCGATTTGAGGAAGATGCAGGCGCCACTGACACTCCTGCTTGACGTGCCCGCCGAAGTAGGCCCCGTCCACTTCCACGACACCGGAAAGCTGCGCCTCGCTCTGCTCCTTGGCGATGGCTTCCCGCAGCTTGTGGGCCAGGACGAACGCTGTCTTGTATTGCACGTCCAGATCGCGCCCGAGCTGCAAGGCCGAGATGCCCTTGACCGCGTTCACGAAGATGGCAGTCGCGGCGAGGTAGTCGCGGATCGCGAGCTTGCGGCTGGCGAAGATGGTTCCGCTGGTGACGCTGCACTGGTGTTCGCACGCCTTGCACTTCCAGATGCGCCGCGCCGCGTAGGTGTAAACGGCGGTGCATTGGCAGCGCGGGCAGAATGCCGCGCCGCCGTTGTCGGCGAAGCGAATGGCCGTGAACGTCTCGTGCGCCTCGTCGTCGCTCATGCGGAAGATGCTCTTGAGGCTCAGCGTGCGGGCGGCGGCGGTGAGAAGGAAATGCTGGGCCATTTGCCATTGCCTGCTTTACTTGTGTAGCTTATATGATGATATCTGTACATCGTTGCCAATGGCAAAGTAACGTGCATGATGGCATCCGCATCGCAGGGGAGGCGGGCCATGAGCGCCGAGGCTGTTAAGACGGAAGATGAGTGGGCGGACCACGCGAAGCGCGTAGTGCGAACCGAGATGGTGCGCCGGGGGATCAGCTATGAAGGGCTGGCAGAGCGGCTTGCTGCGCTTGGCGTGCATGACACGCCTGTAAACATGCGCAACAAGATCGCGAGAGGAAAGTTTACGGCAGTGTTCTTCCTACAATGCTTGGAGGCAGTGGGGTGCAAGACGTTGGCGCTGATTGATGTAGAGCAGTGAGAGCAGCCTTCCTGGGAGCGTTCATCGCCAGCTTTGTTTTGATCGAGGTCTGGGCCAACTTGAACCCGATCCGCGCAAGGTCAGGGCTACCAGAACTTTCATCAGCCGCCCTCTATCGCCAACCAGGCCGAAACGCAGAGCGTCAGGAAGCCGCCAAGGATCAGGGCAGTGCTAAGGCTGGGCCGCTCCCCGCCCCCGCCGATCCAGGCTCCAACCCAGCTAGACGCGATGCCGACGACGGAAAGAGCCTTCATTAGCCAGCTTGGATTCAGGCCGTTTCTGCGGTTGCTACGGTTGTCGCTACGATCTTTTTGGTTCGTATTACGAACCGACAAGCTGGACTTGCTGAAAGTCAAATCGGAATCAGTCAACTGCAAACCGCCACTGCCGAACGGCAGGCTGCTCTCATGGCCAGTCAGAACGACCTCAACTCTGCCGTCCAGCGCGCTTGGAGTTGATGACCGTTTCGTTTTACTCGCGCGTTTCCATATAGCTCCAGTCGCGAGCCGACCTTCAAACTGGTAAATCCCGACCCCGAAGAAGTTCGGTGGCGTTGAGGGGTGCTGGTCTGGCTCGTCGTGTTCCGTGGTTGGACTGTCGCTGGCGGCCGAAGACCGTGCGGACTTCCTGGCGCTGAGGCGTCGGCAGACGAACAGCGCCGTGCACCGGCGGATCAACGCCTTGCCGTTGCCGGATGACGGCTGGACGGCGGAGCCAGCCGCAAACCCCGCGGGGTTCGGCGGGGCCGGGGAGGCACTGTTCATCGACGCGGACTCGGCCTGGCCCGCCCCCCGAACGCCATGGCCGAGCTGCTGAACCGCCTCGGGGTCGCATGGAAGCAGCCCCGGCGCGTCCCTGCCAAGGCCGACGCCGACCAGCCGCTCGACGTCAGAGGCGCCACGCGCCCGGCCTACGACGCCCACCCGGCGCAGGCCTGGCTGCGCAGCCTGGCTGCATCGGCGGGGCGAGACGCGCGGGTGGCGGAGCAATCACGGCCGCGCCCACGTCACGCTGAACGGCGCGCTGCACTGGCCGTCGCGGGCGGTGGTCACGCGCCAAGCGGGCAAGACCACCGCGGCCGAGATGATCGCCTTTGCTTGAGGACTTGGCCCGGCGCCAGCCAACGGCCAGCACCGTCCACGTCGTCCTGGACAATGCCGCCTGCAACCGCGCCATCGCGGCCAGGGAATGGCTGGCGACCCCGGGCTGCACGGTCCGCTCGTTCTTTCTGCCGCCCTGTGCACCCAACCTGAACCTGGGCGGGCGCCTGGGGCGGCTGCTCAAGACGACGCCCTGGAACACCCGTTGCCCGGCTTCCGCAGAGTTCCCCGGCTTCCGCAGAGTTCAGGGCAGCCCTCCACGGCTTCTTCGCCGACCTGCCGGACATGACCGGCCAGCTCGCCAGCCCGCTGACCAGCAACTTCCACCTGATCGGCGACCAGCAAAGCCGAGCTTCACCAGCGTGGGATTCATCAGATGGTCCGCCCAACGTCCGCCCAACAGGGTTCGCGCAGCTTGCGGTCGAAGATCTTTCCTGAGTCCTCACGGGGCAGGTCGTCAACGATCTGCACGATGCGCGGCACCTTGAAGCGGCTGAGCCTGGCGGTCAACGCGGACTGGATCGCCGCCGGGTCAGGGCCGCCTCGGTCTCCGCGGGAAATATGTTGACGCTCCCGGACGATGATCATGTCGCGGCGGCGGTCGCAGAGGAACAGGAAGCCTTCCTCGTCGAGGGAGCCGATGTCGCCGACGGTGACGAAGCGGCCGCCAAAGTCCCCCCGTGCCTCCTCCAAGCCGATGTAGGCGAGACTCGATGCGGCAGCCGATTGGACGAAGATGTCGCCCGCCTCCCCTGCTGCGAGTTCGGCGCCGCTGTCGCCGACCACGTTCAGCGCCACGCCCGGCAGCGCACGCCCGACCGTGCCCGACTGCCGGCATAACGAGGCGATACCACCATGGCGACTTGCGTGCGGCGCTGATCACGCCAGGCTTGACGTTGCTGGCGACGCAGCACGCCGGCGTGCAGCCACACCGAGGGCGCCTCGCGCACCGTCCGTACGAGGCGGGCGCGGACGCTCACCCCATCAGCCGCGGCTGGTCGTGCCGGTCGCGCCCGACGCCCGGCAGCCCCGCCTTGGATGGGATGCCGAGGCGGGAAAGGTCCGCCGCGTCGGCCAGGTCCGGCTGCGTGAGCAGATGCGGGGTGCCGATGGCGTCAAGCGCCAGCACGACCTCGGATTCGGCCATGGACTGGCCAGCGATGCCGCCGCCATGGTGACCGGCCACATACTGGCGGTGGACGGGGGGTTCCTGGCCCGCTGAGCGCGCGTCCGGGTCAGCTCGCCAGGAAGCTCTCCAGCGCGTCCATGGCCCGGTCCGGGCTTTCCCGCAAGCCAGTGCGCGCATCCGGCGATGCTGCCGCCTGTCACGTCCAAGGCGAACTCCTCAAGCATGGGGACCATGCCGGGCCCGAAGCGGTGCTCCCCGCCGAGCGCGAGCACCGGCATCGCCAGCTTGTCCCGTTTCCAGGCAAGCGCGCTGGCGTGGTCGGCCGGAAAGGCCCGGTACCATTCAAGGCCTCCGCGGGTGTTGCCGGGCTGGGCCAGGGCACGCGCAAAGATATCGATGTCCCTCGCCTCATGGGCACCGGGATTGCAGGTGCGGTCGAAGATGAAGCTGGCGACGTAGTCGCGTTCGCGGCCGGCGAGGAGGCGTTCCGGCAGGTCGCGCTTCATGTGGAAGGCGTAGTGCCAGAGGCGCGGATCGGCGAACATGGACTCCCAGCGGCTCCAACCCGGCATCGCCGTGTCCATGACCGCGACGCGGGTGGCCGCGTCCCGGTGGGTGAAGGCGAGGGCAAGCGCCACCATGGCCCCGATGTCATGCCCGCAGACGGCGTAGCGCGGAAAGCCGAGCGCCTCCATCGCCGCGTGCACGTCGCCGGCGAGCGTCGCCTTGTCGAAGCCGGCCAGGGGCGTATCCGAATGGCCGGCGCCGCGAAGGTCAACGGCCACCACGGTGTGGCGGACCGCCAGCGCCGGCATGATCTTGCGCCACGCCCACCATGTCTGCGGAAAACCGTGGATGAGCACCAAGGGCGGTCCCTTGCCGCCAACGACCGCGTGGATGCCGACCTCGCCGGCCTGCACCCTGCAGTGGCGGAAGCCGGCCAGCTCGGCGTCCATCGCGCTCGCCCTCATGTCAAACGATCCGTTGTCCAAGGCCTCGCCGTGTCCGCACGGTCACGCACCCGCCTTGCTGCCGGCTGCGCCCTTCAGAAAAGGGACCAAGGCGTCGAGCACGGCGTCCGGAGCCTGTTCTGGAATGAGATGGCCGCAGGCCACATCCACGCCGCGCACGTCGTCTCCCCAGCGCCGCCAGACGTCTGCCGCCGTCAAGGTGCCGCTCTCCATCCCGCTAGCGACCAGCCGGTCGGTCGGCCACATCACCATGATCGGGCACTCGACCCTGCGGCCAGCCGCGCGGTCGGCGGCCTCATGCTCCACGTCGGCGTCGAAGGCCGCCCTGTAGTCTTCGATGATGGCCCGGCGCACTGACGGCTTCCGGAATGCCTCGCGGTAGGCGGCCACCGCAATCGGGTCAAGCGTTCCGATCCCGCCCGCCATCTGGTCCAACGTGCCTTCGAGGAACGCGTCGGGATCAGCCGCCAGCAGGCGCTCGGCCACGTCGCCCGGCTGCGCGAGCAGAAACCAGTGGTACACGCGCCTTGCGAAGTGGCGGTCCACCGCCGGCCAGACGTCGAGGATCGGCACCACTGCAAGCGAGCAGTAGGCCGCCACGTGGTCCGGGTGATCCAGCGCGAGCCTGGACCCGACCCTCGCCCCGCGGTCATGGCCTACCACGGCGAACCGCTCGTGGCCCAGGGACCGCATCATGGCCACAAGCTCGTCGGCGGCAGCCCGCTTGTGCCAAGGCCCGATGTCGTGCACCCGGCTCTGCCCGTATCCTGGCAGATCGACGGCGACGACGGTGAAATGATCCGCGAGGCCCGGGGCGACACGGTGCCAGGCCACGTGGCACTGCGGATAGCCATGCAGCAGCAGCACTGGGAACCCCGTCCCGCCAACGACGCCTGCGAAGCTGGCACGCGGCGTGTCGCAGCTCAGCGGGCGGAAGCCGCCGAACAAACGGCGGACCGGATCGTCGGCAGGCGATGCTGGCGGGCTCGTCATCAGCCTCTCCTTCGTGACAGGTCCGGGCTTCATGGGCCTCATTCCCCAAGAAGGTCCGGTGGTGCGCCCGGCTTCGGCCGAGCGGGAAGGGCCGCGACCACCGTTCATGAATATAAACGATGTCGCATACATGTCAAACGGCATTGGTCAAACGGCATTGGTCAAACGGCATTGGGCGCATCGTTGACAGCGCCCGCGGGACGAACGACAAGTTTCTATTCACATACATGAACACGGAGGGCGAAATGGGCCTGGCAGCACCAACCGCCGTCAAGTCGGCCGACAGGGTTCTCGACCTCATCGAATATCTCGCGCGTGGCGGGCGGGAGATGTCGCACACCGAGATCGCCGAGGCGCTCGAGATCCCGAAAAGCAGCCTGACCCAGTTGCTGAAGAACCTGGTGTCGCGCGGCTACATCGAACTGACGGCCAGCGGCCGCGGCTACCGGCTGGGCGAGACCCTGCTCAACCTGTCGCAGTCGGTCGGCCGGGGCCGGAGCCTGGTGTCGGAGGCGGAAGCCTTCCTGGCCGAGCTCACCCGCGAAACGGGTGAGAGCAGTGCGTTGAACCAGCTCAAGGACGACCGGGCCGAGGTCGTGGCAACCGTGCTCGGGCCGCACCGCCTGGTCACGCACATGCGCCTTGGCGACCTGGCCCCGCTCTATGCCACGTCCGGCGGCAAGGCGATCCTGGCCCATATGCCCGATCCGTTCATCAAGACGTACCTGGCCCAGGTGAAGTTCGAGGCGGCAACGCCCGCCACCCTCAAGTCCGCCAAGGCGCTGACCCGGCAACTCGCCGCCATCCGCGAGACCGGGTTCGCCTACTCGCACGAGGAGTGGACGCCGGGCATCGTGGGCGTTGGCGTGCCAGTACTGGACCGCTCCGGCGCGCCGCTCGGCGCCATCAACGTCGCTATCCCCGCCGCTCGCTTCGACGCCACGGTCCAGCAGCGTTCGGAACACGCGCTGCTGCGCGCCTTGGACCATATCGGGCGCCATCTCGCCGTCTGACCGACCGCGCCCCGCCCGATCAGAACGTTGACAAGCAGGACTCCTAGTGCGCCTATAAGAACAACTTTATCAGCGAGAACTGGAGGCGGCATGGATACCGTGCAGGGCAGCCACATGCCGGCGGCCGACGACGATCGGGCCACGGATGATCGCCTGATCCGAGAGCTGATCGAGAACTGGGTCGTGTGGCGCGACGCCGGCGACTGGGAGCGGTTCCGCAGCGTCTGGCATTCGGACGGGCGCATGATGGCGACCTGGACCCAGGGCACCGCCGACGAGTTCATCGCCATCAGCAAGGATGGCTGGGCCAAGGGCGTCAGCATCCTGCACTTCCTGGGCGGCACGTCCATCGACCTCGCGGGCGGCCGCGCGGTGGCGCAGACCAAGATGACCATTTCGCAACGCGCGGAGGTGGAGGGCGTGCCCTGCGACGTGCTGTGCACCGGGCGGTTCTACGATTTCCTGGAAAAGCGGCAGGGCCGCTGGGGCATCGTGCTGCGCCAGCCGATCTACGAGAAGGACCGGATGGACCCGGTCACGCCCGGCGCCGTGCCGGTGTTGGATGGAGCCTTGCTGGAGCGGTTCCCGCCGGGCTACCGGCACCTCGCCTACCTGCAAACGCGGATCGGCTACACCGTGAAGCCTGACATGCCGGGCCTCAAGGGACCGGAGGTGGAGGCGTTGTACGCCCGGGGTGCCGCCTGGCTGGAGGGCAAGCCGCTCTAGGGGCGCGGGCGGTGGTCGCCCCGTTCACCTACGCCGCCAACCCCTCCCGGGTGGTGTTCGGCCCTGGCCGCTTGGCCGAGCTGGGCGCCGAACTGGAGCGCCTGGCGGTCCGGCGCGCACTGCTGCTGTCCACGCCGGAACAGGCCGGGTTGGCCGAGGCCGTGGCAGGCCAGCTCGGCAGCCAGGCCGGCGGCCTCTGTTCCCGCGCCACTATGCACACACCCACCGACGTGACGGCGGACGCCCTGGCGCGATTGCAGGACCTCGGCTGCGACGGGCTGGTGGCCCTGGGCGGCGGCTCGACGGTCGGCCTCGGCAAGGCGCTCGCCCTGCGGACGGGCCTGCCGCAGGTCGCGGTGCCGACCACCTATGCCGGGTCGGAGATGACGCCGATCCTGGGCGAGACCGAGGGCGGCCGGAAGACGACGCAGCGCACGCCCAAGGTGCTGCCTGCAACGGTCATCTACGACGTGGAGCTGACCCTGTCGCTGCCGCCGGGCCTGTCGGCCACGAGCGGCGTCAACGCGCTCGCCCATGCGGTCGAGGCGCTGTACGCACGGGACGCGAACCCGATCACCTCGCTGATGGCGGAGGACGGCATCGCCGCCCTGGGGCGCAGCCTGCCCCGCATCGTCGGCAACCCGGCCGATCAAGACGCGCGGGCGGACGCGCAGTACGGGGCCTGGCTGTGCGGCGCCTGCTTGGGCGCGGTCGGCATGGCGCTGCACCACAAGATCTGCCACGTGCTGGGAGGAGCCTTCGGCCTGCGGCACGCGGACACGCACGCCGTCATGCTGCCCCACGTCACGGCCTACAACGCCGAGGCGGCGCCGGAGGCGATGCGCCGGATCGGGCGCGCGTTGGGCGTGGCGCACGCCGCCGCCGGGCTGTTCGCGTTGAACCGCTCGCTCGGCGCACCCGCCGCCCTGCGCGACCTCGGCATGCCCGAGGCCGGCATCGGGCAGGCCGTCGATCTGACGATGCGGGACCAGTACTGGAACCCGCGCCCGCCCGAGCGGGACGCGATGCGCGCCATGTTGGGCCGCGCTTGGGTGGGGGGAGTCTCCCAAGCCCGGCTGATCCAACGACGCACAGGAGGAAGAGGATGCGGAACTTCGACGAGACCAACATCACGGCGGCGGTGCTGGAGCGCGTGGGCCATGCGCCCAACCCCCGGACCCGCCGGGTCAGCCAGGCGCTGGTGCGCCACCTGCACGCCTTCGTCAAGGAGGTCGAGCCGACCCAGGCCGAGTGGGAGGCCGCGATCGGCTTCCTGACCCGCACCGGCCAGATGTGCAGCGACACGCGGCAGGAGTTCATCCTGCTGTCCGACACCCTGGGCGTGTCCATGCTGGTGGACGCGATCAACCACCGCCTGCCCGGCAACGCGACGCAGACGACGGTGCTCGGCCCGTTCTACGTGCAAGCGGCGCCGGAGCACGCGCTCGGAGACGACATATCCGGCGGCATGGCAGGCGAGAAGCTGCTGGTCGAGGGCACGGTTGCCCGGACGGACGGCATGCCGGTCGCGGGCGCGGTCTTGGACACCTGGCACACGGACGCGGACGGGTTCTACGACGTGCAGGGTCCGGCCGGGCTGGCCGGCCGCGCGCGGCTCCGGGCCGACGCGCAGGGGCGGTTCTGGTTCCGGTCGGTCGTGCCGGCGTCGTACCCGATCCCGGACGACGGGCCGGTCGGCGACATGCTGAAGGCCCAGGGCCGGCACCCATACCGCCCCGCCCACGTCCACTTCATGGTGGGCGCGCCCGGCTGCGAGACGCTGGTGACGCATGTGTTCCTGGCCGGCGATCAATACCTCGATTCTGACGTGGTGTTCGGCGTGAAGGACGCGCTGATCCGACAACTGGAGCCGCAGGCCGCCGGCCTGACGCTTCGCGGCAACCGGGTGGACGGGCCGATGGCGGCGCTGCGCTACGACTTCGTGCTTGCGGATGAACGAGGCGCGCGCCATGCGCCAGCTTGACGGCGCGTCCGTCCGCCCGCTGTCCTTGGCGCACCTCACGGTCATCGACGCCGACCCCGTGGCGCTGATCGAGGCTGCGGCAGGTGCCGGGTTCGACGCGGTCGGCCTGCGCATCGTCGCACCGCCCGGGGCCGCCCTGCGGTCGCCCGTCCTGGGCGACATCCCGCTCCAGCGCCGCATCAAGCTTCGGCTGGCCGAAACGGGCATCAAGGTCTGGGATGTCGAGGCGATCTGGTTGGGTTGGGACACCGATGTCAGCCTGCTCCGGCCGGTGCTCGACCTGGGGGCGGAACTGGGGGCAACCCAGGTGGTGGTGGCTGGCAACGACCCGGACCGAAGCCGGATGGAGGCCAGCCTGGCAGCATTGTGCGAGGCTGCGCACCAGCGCGGGCTGCGGACGATGCTGGAGTTCATACCCTACTCGCAGGTCCACAGCCTGGCGGACGCTCATACGATGCTGGCCAGCGTCGCGCCGGCGGACGCCGGGCTGCTGGTGGATGCGCTGCACCTGAGCCGGTCCGGCGGCAGTCCCGCCGATCTGGCGGCCTGCGACCCGACGCTGTTCGGTTTCATGCACCTGTGCGATGCCCCGCTCCAGCCGCCCCGCGACCTGCGCGCAGAGGCGCGAGGAGAGCGGCTGCTGCCCGGCGAAGGCGAACTGCCGCTCGCCGCGTTCCTCGCTGCGTTCCCTCCCGGGACGCCGGTGGCAATCGAGGCGCCCACGATCCGGGATGCGGGTGCGTCGCCCGCCGACCGGGCGAAACGCGCTGCATCCGCGTATCGGCAACTGGCTGCCGCCACGGTTGCGGACCTCGGCGACGCGAGCGGCCGGGGCAGGTGATGGCGACGCGGCATCGTGCGGAGACAGGCCGCCCCAACCGTGCCAGCAGGTTCCGAACGACGAGCAACCCATCGGAGGATCGAGCCTGACCATTCCCAGCATCGCCGACGGCGCAACCAGGCTGCTTGGCATCATCGGTGACCCGATTGCGCAAGTCCGTGCGCCGGAGGTCTGGTCCGCCTTGTTCCGTGCGAACCGCATCAACGCGCTTTGCGTTCCGATGCACTACGCCGCAGCGCACTTGCAGGCGGCGCTCGACAGCCTGGAGGCGATGCAGAACCTGTCCGGCCTCATCATCACCATCCCGCACAAGCCGGCTGCGGCAGCCCTGGCCGACGAACTCACGCCGCGGGCACGGCAGGTCGGCGCGGTCAACCTGTTGCGTAGGGAGCCGGATGGCGGCTGGCTGGGCGACATTGCCGATGGCATCGGCTTCACGGCCGCGCTGGCGGCCAACGGGCAGCGCATCGAGGGTCGGACGGCGCTTGTCGTCGGCGCGGGCGGCGTCGGGACCGCAATCGCCTTCGCCCTGGCCGAAGCAGGGGCGGCGAGCGTCACCGTATCCGACCTCGACCGGGGCCGGGCCGAGGCGCTGGCGGCCCGGTTGCAGGCGGCCGGCATCGACGGACTGGTCGGCGCTCCGCGCGCAGCCGGCTATGGACTGGCGGTCAACGCGACGCCGCTCGGCATGAAGCCGGGCGATCCCATGCCGATCAACCCGGACGGCATGGACGCCGCCACAATCGCAGGCGAGGTCGTCATGCGCCCACCCATCACGCCCTGGATGGCGGCGGCGCGGGCGCGCGGCTGCTTCGCCCAGCCCGGCACCGACCTGATGGACTACGAGATCGCCGAGATGGCGGCCTTCTTCGGCTTCGCCGGCGGCGATTGGGGTCCCGGCGCCGTTTCAGGCGCAAGCCGCTGAACCAACACGCCACGGGCGCCGACGCCGATCCGGCCTTGGGCGCCGTGTAGGCCGTAGCCGAGCCGCTGATCCACGTCTCGTACCAGTCGCCCCTTGGGCCTACGGGATGCTCATATCTGGTTGCGCCACTGGATTGGCGATTGCAGGCTGGACGGTTCTTCGCCAATCCGAAGGTGACATTCGCGAAGATCATCGCCGGCTGGAGTGGGCAGGCCACCACGGCGGTGGCGGGCCGGCATGTGCTGGCGGTCCAGGACGCCACCGCGATGACGTTTGCCACCGGCGGCGACACCAAGCCTGCCAAGGGCGGTGCGCACCGTCGCGGCCTTGGACCGCTGAATCAAGGCAATGCCCACGGTGTGCTGGCGCCTGTCATGGTGGCGGTGGACGCTGACAGCCGTGCCTGGGCTGTCGCGCTGCCTGGGCCTCGTGGGGGGCGCGGCATGGAACCGCCAGGAGCTTGTCAGCACTCCGGAGTGGAAGCGTCTGCTGGCAGAGCGGGAGTCGCGGCGCTGGGTGGAAACGGCAGAGCAGGCCAAGCCGGCGCTGGCGCCGGCTGCGATGGTGACTGTGGTGAGCGATTGCGAAGGCGACATGGTTCCGCTGTGGGCGCGCGTGCCAGCAGCGGAAGAGGGGCGCCCGGCTGGCACGTGCTGAGCCGCGTCAGGCGCCCCGTTGCGCGTCCCCCCCATTGTGCGTCCCATGGCCGAGGAGTTTCCGGTGGCCGGCACGCGCACGCTGGGCGTGCTGGCAGCGTCGCTTGGAGCGGCGGCACGCATCGCCCGGCTGACCCTGCGGTTCGGCACGGTGGTGATCGCCCGCTCGCCCAACGAAAAGGACCGCAGCCTGGCCCGCGCGGGCTGGGTCATCGCCCGGCTCGGCGGCTGGAACTGCTGCGGCAAGCCACCCGGGCCCATCACCATGCGTCGCGGGTTGGAACGCTTCCATGCCATTGACCGAGGGCACAGCCTTACCGTCATATCAAACCAGATGTGAGCATCCCGTAGGCCCAAAGGGCGGCTGGTACGACATCGACCCGGACCGCCTCGTATTCCTGGACGCGACGGCCGCCTTCACCGCCATGGCCCGCCGACACGGGCGGGCGCCATGCGGCCCACGCTACTGTCTTGCTTAGTCCTTGTTCGCCTCTGTCACAAAGGCCGCGAGCTCACGCCCGAAGCGCGTCGCATCCTCGTAGAACGGGCTGTGCCCACTCTCCGCGAAAATGGACAGGCGGCTCCGTGGGCTGAGCGCGCTGATCCGCTCCGACATCGCCACGTTGACGAGCCGGTCATGGGCGCCGTGCGTCAGCAGGATCGGACCGTCGTAGGCCGCGAAGACGGATTCGAGGTCGGGCGCCGACGTTATGTTGAAGCCTTCGTGCGCCGCGCGCGCCGTCATGCCGTTGATGACGAGCATCCTTTGAAAGTCGGTGTCGCTCGGCGGCTGCTGGAAGCAGGCGGCGAGGAAATCCGCAGTCGCGACGACGCGCTCCGCCAGCTCGTGCGAGGTCGCCGTCCGGGCGAAGTCAACCGCGAGCGGCGTCAGGAGGCCGGCGGATAGGTTGGTCACGGGGCAGACCAGGTTGAAGCCGGCGATGCCCGCGCCGTACTTGCGAAGATACATCCCGGCCACGTGAGCGCCGAGCGACCATCCCACGATGACGGGTCGGCGCAGCCTCGCGCTGGCGACGACGGCGGCGACGTCGTCCGCCCAGCGGTCGGCATCGGCGTAGGCGTCGGTCGTGGTGGGCTTACCGGAGTCCCCATGGCCGCGCAGGTCGAAGCGAACCATGCGGAAGCCGGACAGCACCGGGTCGGCGAACTGCCTGTCCCAGCTCAACCGGCTTTGCCGCAGGCCGTGGATGAAGAGGATTTCGGGTGCCGCCGGATCGCCCTTTGCCTCGGCAGCCAGCAGCGTGCCATCGGCCGAGTGGGCGGAAAAGGACGCGCGGTCCTTGCCTGCGCCGATTGCCGCGGCGGCCGCGTCGTGACTGTCGTCGTCCATGATTCCAGTACTCCCCTATTCTTGTGATGGCTCTTCAGCCCTGTCCGGCGCCGCACCCGCACCGACGCGCGGCGCGAAATGGCCAAGATCCGGGTTCAGCCGGTCCCGAACGACCAGCCACCTTCCACGAGGCGTTGCCGGGAGGCGACGAGGTCGTTCAGCGTGTCGTCGCTGATCGCCTCGATGACGACGCCACCCTCGTAGCCGACCTCATCGAGTGCATGGCGGATCTCCACGAAGTCGATCGCGCCGGTGCCCACCGGGTCGTGCCGCCATTGCCCGGCGGGCGCGTCCGACAAGTGGACCAGGCGGATGCGCTCGGCGAGCCGACGGATGCCGTCTGCCGGACGTTCTCCCAGTGCAGCGGCGTTCGTCACGTCGTACAGGACGTCAACGGCGCCGTAGTCTTCCTGGTCGAGGAACGCCACCGCGGCCGGCGCATCCCCCAGCAGCGTCCCTGGAATGTTCTCCAGCAGGATGCGGACCCCGCGCGGCTCGGCGGCACGCACGAGGCGCTCCAGGCACGCGCGGTATATGCGCAGCAGCCGGTCGTCCGGCGGCGGCAGCAGCGTGTGCTTGCGCCCGGAATTGATCGTGAGCCACGGCGCGCCCAGTTCCGACGCCACGTCGAGGACGCCGAGGTAGGCCCGGACGGATGCGTCGGCGATCTCCCGGTTGGGGCTGGCGAGGTTGGTCTCGCTGCTGGGCAGGTCCACGGCGAGTATCTGGCCACCTGCGTCCGACACGGCGCCGCGCACCGCCCGCGCCTGCGCCTTCACGTCCGCCCACGGGTCCAGGTGAGGTGCGCTGGCAAGATACTGGAAGTCCCGGAAGCCTTGCTCCGCGAGATCACGGGTCGCGGTGGCGGCGTCCCTGTCCCAGACGAAACCAAACGTATGGACACCAAGGTATGTCATCAAGGGCCTGCCCTCGCTGCCGGATCGGTTGGGACCATGCGCCGCAGCGCCGATGTGCTGATCAACGCTGCCCCGCAGAGCGCAGGAACGCGACCAGGGCCTGCGTCACCTCGGCCGGCTGCTCTTCGGGCACCCAGTGCCCGCAATCGGGGACGCTCCCGCCGGAGACGTCGGTGGCGAACTCCTGGAGCATCGCGACCATCCTTGCCCCGTAACGGTGTTCCCCGCCGAGCGCCAGGACGGGGATCGTCAAGGGCGTTGCCTTCCAGGCAAGGGCGTCGATGTGGTCCGTCGGAAAGGCGCGATACCATTCGAGGCCGCCGCGCGTGTTGCCGGGCTGCGCCATGGCGCGGGCGAAGACCTCGAGGTCCTCATGCGTGATCGCCCCATGGTCGAAGATCCTGTCGAACACGATCGTCGAGACGTAATCGAACTCGCGCCCTTGAATGAGCCGTTCCGGCAGATCGCGCTTCATGTGGAACGCGAAATGCCAAACCTTCGGGTCGGCGAAATTGGCCTCCCACCCACTCCAGCCGGGTATCGGCGCATCGAGCACGGCGAGATGGGTCACGGCGTCACGGTGCTTGAACGCGAGCGCCAGGGCGACCATCGCACCGATGTCGTGCCCGCAGACCGCGTAGCGTCCGAAGCCGAGCGCCTGCATCGCGCCGTGGACGTCGTCGGCAAGGCTGGCCTTGTCGTAGCCCCCCACCGGACAATCCGAATGACCCGCGCCGCGCAGGTCGAGTGCCACGACCGTGTGGCCCTTGCCGAGTTCCGGCATCACCTTGCGCCATTCCCACCAGGTCTGCGGCCAGCCGTGCAGCAGGACGAGGGGCGGCCCTTCGCCGCCGATCACGGCGTGGAGGTTGACGTCCCCGGCCTTCACCAGGCGATGCTTGAAGCCATCCAGTGTCGCGGTCATCTCGTCTCCTGTCGGATTGATGGAGTCCATGCGCCGGGTCAGCGAGCCGGCACGGGGCGCAGCCGTTCAATGAAGTCCCGCATCGCGGCCACCAGCTCGTGCGGGCGCTCCTCGGGCGGGTAGTGGCCGCAGCGCGCGATCACCACGTCCTCGACGTCCCGGGCCGCACGGCGCAGCGTTTCCGCCGAGGCGGCGCCGTATCCCCAGTCCGCGCCGATTGCGAGGGCCGGCATGGGAAGCGGCGTCCGGCCCCAAATGCCGTTGTCGGCACGGTCGGCAGGGAGCGTGCGGTAGTAGCTGAACGACGACCGCAAGGCGCCCGGCCTGGCCAGCGCCCGGGCGTAATGCTCCATGTCGGCGATGGAGACGGCCTCGGCATCGTACAGTCCCACCGTCTCGCGCCGCATGAAGTGTTCGACGAACAGCATCTCCCTGCCGCGCACGAGGTCTTCGGAGATGTCTCCGGCCATGTTGAAGCCGAAATGCCAGCTCCCGCCCTTTGCCACGTCCATCGCCTCCTCCTGGCCGAAGCACGGAAGGCTGCTCTCGATGAAGACCAGATGGCTCACTTCGTCCGGCCATTGTGCGGCGTAGGCATAGGCGACGTGTCCGCCCAGGTCGTGGCCGGCCAGGACGATGCGCGACAACCCCAGCGCGTGGACGAACTCACGAAGGCGGCGGGAAACCGTCTTCTTGTCGAAGCCGCTTCCAGGCTTCGACGAGTAGCCGAAGCCCGGCAGGTCGGGAGCGATCACGTCGTATCGGTCGCTCAGCAGAGGCACGACCCGCCGCCAGGCGAACGACGTCTGCGGCCATCCGTGCACCAGCACGACGGGCTGCCCGCCGTGCCCGGCGCGACGGTAGGCGAACCGCACGTCGCGGGTCCGAAGCGACTCGTACGCTCCGATCTCGTCGCTCATCGAAATGTTTCCTTCAAAGCCCGTCGCTGATGCGCGGCGTGGCCGGGTTCTGCGACCCCGGCCCGATCACGCCCGACATGCCGATGGCTTCGACCCTCCGGACGTCCGCTGCAGCAGCGCTTCGCCCCTTCGCGGAGATCGCGAGGGCGGCGATCAGAGCCGGGACGCAGGCCGCGGAGAACACTGCGCCCAGTCCCCAACCGATGGTCAGCAGGTAGCCTCCAGCGACCGATCCGACCAGCGAGCCGGTCCTCCCGACCGCGTTCGCCCAGCCGACCCCGGTGGCCCGGCTGGCCGTCGGGTAGAACGATGCCACCAAGGCGTTCAGTCCGGTGTTCGACCCGCCGGTGCCAACCCCTGCTCCGAAGACGGCAAACACGAGCAGCCAGGGATATTCCGTCGATAGGCCGAGCAGGAGGATGAACACCGCCCCCAAGGCGTAGCTGCCCGCGAGCGTGACATGGGCACCGAAACGATCCATGAAATAACCGATGCTGAGCGCACCGACGGCACTGCCGACGGGCAGCATCATCGCGATCAGCGCCGAGGATTGCTGGCTCTGGCCGGCCCCCCTCAGCAGCGTGGGGAGCCAGCTCGACAGCAGGTAATAGACGAGAAGGCTCATGAAGAAGGTGAGCCAGAGAAACAGGGTGCCCGTGATGAGGTCCGGGGTGAAAAGCTGCCGGATGGGCGAGCCGGCCGCGCGTCGAACGCCGACGAACCGAACGCCGCCCAGCGCCGCTGTCGGATCGACCCGCTGCAGTATCCGCGCAACGTGGCGCTCCTGGTTGCCCTTCAGGACCAGGTAGCGGACGGACTCCGGCAGCGTTGCGGCGAGGATGACAGCGAGGATGAGGGGAACGATCCCCCCGATCACGACGACCCCTTGCCAGCCGTACTGGGCGATCATGCCGGCGGCGGCAAGCCCTCCGGCCGCGCCCCCGACCGTGAATCCGCAGAACATGACGGTCACATGGAACGACTTGCTCCGCTCGGGGCTGAACTCCGAGGTCAAGGTGATGGCCATCGGTGCTGCGCCCCCCAGGCCGAGACCGACCACGAAGCGCCATGCCGCGAGCGTCTCGACGCTGGTCGCCATCGCGGAAAGGATGCTCGCCACGCCGAACCACACGGTCGTGAGGATCAGCACCTTCTTCCGCCCGATCCTGTCGGCAACCGGACCGAACAGCAGGGCGCCGGCCATCAAGCCGGCCAGGCCCGAAGCGAATACCAGCGACAGTTGCTGAGGGCTCAGGCCCCATTGCTCCCGCAGCGCCGGGGCGATGAAGCCGATGGCGGAGGTGTCGAACCCATCCGCTGCGACCACGAGGAAGCAACAGACCAGGATGTGCACGCGAAAGCCCCCGAAGGGCCGCTCGTTCATGAAGTCCTGGACGTCGATGGTCGATCCGCTCGCCACGATCGGTTTCCTCCTTCTGCTCTCGGCTTACGCCCGCGTCGGCGTGACGTGCCGCTTGTTCGACAGTGCCCGCTGTGCGCGCGGGAACGGGCCTTAGGTGTTCGCCCCTCCGTGACCAGGGCCGCCGCCGCGGGCGGCCTCCCGCACCGCGAGCGTCAGCTCCAGCGTGCGCGTCCCGTCGGCCGCGTCCGTCAAGGGCGGTTCCTCGCCGCGGATGACTGCTCCGAAGTGCCGCATCTGCTCCACGTAGGGGTTGGCCGGCGGCACCGCGGCGCGGCTCACCTGGAGCGGGTTGGACCAACTGCGCTCGCCGGGGTAGCGCCAGCGACGCAGTGTCGGGAGCGTCAGCGATCCTTCCGTGCCGGAGAGGAAGTGACTCTCTTCGTCCGAGCGGGCGAACAACGGGTTCTCGCCGGACGCCAGGTCCCAGTTCCAGGGCGACGCGGCGGTGTCGGACAGGCTGATCGTCGCGAGCGCGCCGCCCTCCATCCGGAACAGGGCGGCGGCCGTGTCCTCGACCGCATGTCCGCGCACCGCGTTCGAGACCGTCGCCGCCTGCAGCGACTGCACCTCGCCGCAGACGAACCGCAGCAGGTCGATCTCGTGGATCATGTTGATCAGCACCGGACCGCCCGCGGCGGTGCGTCGCCACGCCTGGGCGAAATAGGCGTCCGGCTTGAAGAACGTCGCGAGCACCGTCACCGACACCAACCGGCCGAGCTCCCCGGCGCGAACGATCCGGCGGGCCTCGCGCAGGATCGGGTTATGCCGACGGTGATGCCCGACCAGCACCGGCACGCCCGCGGCGGCAGCCGCCCGCGTCAGTTGGACGCCCCCGTCCACGGTGTCGGAGACCGGCTTCTCCACCAGCACGGGCTTGCCAGCCGAGATCCAGTCCAGCGAGATCGGCACGTGGAGCGCGTTGGGGGTCGCGACGACCGCCGCGTCGGGGTTCAACGCGTCGAGCATGGCGCGATGATCGGCGAAGTGGGCGACGCCGAACTCCTGCGCGAGGTCGCGGGCGGCGGGGGAAGGGTCGGCGATGCCCACGATCTCCACGCCCTCCGCCGCCGCGGCGCCCGCCAGGTGCGCGCGGCCGATCGCACCGGCTCCGATCAACCCTGCTGTTGTCTTGGTCATGCTGTCCACTCAGGAAAGCGTCCGTGCGGACGCATAGGATGGCGTTCCAACCATAGGGTTCGCCGAAGAGCGTGCCTTGACCACGGCCGCCACGGTCGCGATCCCGATGGGCACGGTCAGGACCGTGAAGACCTGGCCGAAGCTCCAGTGCCGACCCAGGAGCACGCCGCCAACGGTGGCGCCGAAGATGGCGCCGAACCGGCCGACCCCCGTCATGACGCTCGTCCCGGTGGCCCGGATCTCGGTCGGGTAGAACTGGGCCGCAAGCGCCGTCCAACCTGTATTGGAAGAATTGGTGCAGAACCCAAGCAAGAAGATCAGCGCCATCAGCAGGGCAACGCCGTCCGCTTCGACCCCGATCAATGCCGCGAACACGGCGGCCGCGGCCAGCACGCAAACGAGCACCACATGCGGACCCCAACGGTCCATGCCCCAGCCGATCGAGATGTTCCCCAAGGTGCCGCCCACCTGCATCATCGCGCCGATGAGGGCGGCATCGGTCAGGCTGAACCCGGCATCACGGACCATGACCGGCAACCAGCTATTCAGCAGGTACACCGTCAGCAAATTCATGAACAAGCCGGTCCAGAGCATCACGGTCGGCACGCGGTAGCGCCGCGACAGCACGAGCCCGACCGAGTTGCGGCCCGGATGGGTGGGTTCAGGAATAACGAACTCGGTCCGGGCGTCCGCCGTCCCCGGCGCGATCGCGTTGACGATCTTGGCCAGGGCGTCACGCCGATCCTGCCGCAGGGTCAGGAACCGGATCGACTCCGGCAGGATGAACACGAAGGCGGCGGCGAACAGGATGGGGACGATGCCGCCAACCACGAGGATCGACTGCCAGCCATAGCGTCCCACCAGGCCGGCGCTGAGGAACCCACCGCCCGCGGCACCGAGCGTGAAGCCGCAATAGACCACGGTGACGAACAGCGACCGGCGGCGCCGCGGCGCGTACTCGGACGCAAGCGTCGCAGCGCTTGGTTGCGAGGCGCCGAGCCCAAGCCCGGTCAGGAAGCGCAGGCCGGTCAGCCAGAAGATGTCGGGGGCCCAGGCGGACACGAGGCTCATGACGCCGAAGAAAAGGACGGCGGAGATGATCACCAGCCGACGGCCGAACCGATCCGCCAAAGGACCGCCGGTAATGGCGCCAAGCGCCAGGCCAAACAACCCGGCACTCAGGACCGGGGCGAGCGCCTCGCGCGATATGTGCCAGTCCGTCACGAGCGACGGGGCGATGAACCCGATGGCGACGACGTCGAAGCCATCGAGGATCAGCACGACGAGGCACAGCAGCAGCGCTCTCCACTGGAACGCGCTGACGGGACGTTCGTCGATGAATTGCTGAATATCGACTCTATGGTGCGGCGACATGGTTGTTCCTCCCCTCGGAACCAACTCAATCCCTGGTTATTGCTTGCCCTGACCGGACGTATTTCGGACCGACCAAACGTCGATTTGAATGGTTCGAAACATCCCATGACAGCTCGGAGCCGACCTGTTGTTCCTCCGCGTACGGCACGCCTTGACCTTGCTGCGCGCTACGATCCCGAGCGAGAGCGAGCGTTCTTATACAGGAACACGTCTATATTGGTGAACGGACAGCGTCAAGTGGCACCTGGAGGAGGCCGTGCTGACCATCGCCGGCGTGAGGCACCGGCTGTGGCGCATGGCCGGCCAGAGCGGGACGGTGCTCGACATCCTGGTGCAGAGCCGGCGCGACACGCGGGCCGCCAAGCGCCGGCTGCGCGAGCTGCTGAAGCAGCAGACCCGTCCACCACGTGTCCCGCTCACCGGCAAGCTGGCGAGTGACGGGGCGGCCAGGCGCGAGGTGACGCCCTCCGTCGGGCACCGGAAGCACAAGGGGCCGAACAACCGGGCGGAGAACTCGCACCAGCCCACGCGACGACGAGAACGTCAGACGAAGCGGTTCAAGTCGCCGGGCCAGGCACAGTGCTTCCTGTCCGCCCATGGCGGGATCAACACCCTCTCCCTGCTCCGCCGCCGCCAAATGCCCGCCGTCCAATATTGAGCCGTGAGATCCCAAGCCTTCCAGGTCTGGGCCGAAGTCGCCGCCCCGGCTTGATCTTGCTTCGCGCCGTCCCGGCCACACGGCGTTTCAGAGCGTGATCACCACCTTGCCGACCTGCTGGTTGCTCTCCAGGAACTCGTAGGCCTTCGCTGCTTCGTCAAACGGGAACACCCGTGCGACGGTCGGGCGAAACGAGCCATCGGACAAGCGATCGAAGACGTAGCTCTTCATCGCCTCCCATTCCGGCGTGTCCCTGAGTTCGAGGAAGGTGTACCCAAATACCCCGATGCGGCGCCCGAACGTCGTCAGCGGGAAGGGCGTCGGCGTGCCCGCAAGCATGCCGTAGAAGAAGATCGACCCGCCGTTCGCCGTGGCCTCCCCGATGACGTTCATCATGTCGCCGCCGACCGGATCGAACACCACGCGGGCGCCTTCGCCGCCGGTGATGTCGCGCACGCGTGCGACGAGGTCCTCCTCCTCCGTCACGATCACATGGTCGGCCCCGAGCGCCTGAAGCTGGGCCTTTTTCGCGTTTGTTCGCGTGGTCGCGATCGAGATGCCGCCCTGCGCGCGCACGACCTGGATCGCAGCGAGGCCTACAGAGGAACTGGCGGCGGTGATCAGCACGGCGTCGCCGGGCGCCACCCTGCCGAACGGCACCAGGGCACCGTAGGCGGTGGAATACTGCATCCAGACGGCGGCGCCCTCGATGGCGGAATAACCGTCCGGGATGGGCGCGAGCACGCTCGCCGGCACCACGGCTGTTTCGGCAAGCACCGGATAGCGATTGATCGAATAGCCCGGAATGGTGCCGACCCGTGTTCCGATCAGCGAGGGATCGACGTCCGGGCCGGCCTCGGTGATCCTGCCCACCGCTTCATAGCCAAGCCCCGAGGGAAGTTCGGGCTGCTCAAAGTACTGACCGCGGTAATACATGCTCTCGGCACGATTCAGGCCCACGGCCTCGACGGCGAGCAGAACCTCGCCGGCCTCCGGCCGACGCTCAGCAACGGTCTCGATGCGCAGGACCTCGGGACCGCCGAGTTCATGGAAGCGGATCGCTCTCGGCATCGTATTGGCCTTTCACTGAAAAACGGGAGGCATTGGGTTGGGGCGGAGACGGCTCCAGCCCGCAAAGCCGTGCGGCACGACCCCTCGCGCGCATCGGCAATTTCTTCGGATGACCAACTAGCCCTCGTGTTCGTTGGATGCTATACGCACAACCAACGCACATACTATCCATTTATATACTGATGGGATGAAGCCATGTCCAAGCGGCGGCACACGCGGCTCGACCACGATCCAGGCTGCGCCGTGGAGGCGACGGTCAGCCTGATCTACGGCAAGTGGAAGTGCGTGATCCTCAACCTGCTCCTGTCGGGCACCATGCGCTTCAGCGAGCTGCGTCGGCGGATACCGGACGTGACTCCGCGCATGATGACGAACCAGCTTCGTGAGCTGGAGGCCGACGGCCTTGTCGTGCGGACGGTCTATGCGGAGGTGCCGCCCCGGGTGGAATACTCGCTGTCAGAACTCGGACGCACCCTGGAGCCTGTGATCGAGCAACTGAGGGCATGGGGACGCGACCACATGCACCTGTTCGCATACTGAGGTGGCCCCACCTGTTCGGACAGGTTGGCGGCGGAGCTAAGCTGGTCCCTGGTTCTGGTGATGCCGCCGCCTTCAGCTCCGACGCGGTATGCCTCACCCGGCGTCCGTCCACCCAGCGCCCGCGGCCGTCCATGCTGATACTAGCGGCCTCTTGCATTGATCCCTTTTCGTCATTGCGAGGAGCGCAGCGACGCGGCGATCCAGGGCCGCCAGCAGGGTCCTT